>JABMOP010000600.1 GCA_013204125.1 Rhodospirillales bacterium
GATTTGAACCTCCGACCCCTACGTCCCGAACGTAGTGCGCTACCAGACTGCGCCACTCCCCGACTGAGGGCCTTTAAGGCCAGCGGCGTGTTATACAAAGGGAAGCGGGTTTCGGCAAGCCGTACCCGAGGGGATGCCCGGTTCGGCACGCGGCTATCGGCGGCATGCCCCGGCGGCGCTTATTAATGGGCGCGGTTGATGCAGAAATCGATGGCGTCGATAAGCGCCTGTTTTTCCGGGCAATCTTTGAAAATACCCATGGCATCGCGGGCGATGGCGCCGTAATGGCGCGCCCGTTCGATCGAATCCTCGATCGTATCGTGGCGGGTCATAATCTCGATGGCGTCGGCCAAATCGCCGTCATTCTGGTCCAGATCTTCGAGCGTGCGACGCCAAAATCTGCGTTCCGCATCACCGCCCCGCCGATAGGCGAGGATCACCGGCAAGGTGATTTTGCCTTCGCGGAAATCATCGCCGACGGTTTTGCCGAGCGCCGCCTGATTTGCCGAATAATCCAGAACATCGTCGATCAATTGGAAGGTGATGCCCAAATTCATGCCGTAGGTTTGCAGCGCTTCTTCTTCGACCCGGGGGCGGTCGGCAACCAAGGCGCCGATCCGGCACGCCGCCGAAAACAGCTTGGCGGTTTTGGATTGAATAACTTCCAGATAGGCGGTTTCGCTGGTTTCCGTATTGTTGTTGGTGGTCAGTTGCAAAACCTCGCCTTCGGCAATGACGCTGGACGCCTTGGAGAGGACTTTGAGGACCGGCAAGGAGCCGTCGGCGACCATCAACTCGAAGGCGCGGGAAAACAGGAAATCACCGACCAGGACGCTCGCCTGATTGCCCCATATCGCGTTGGCGGTTTCCAACCCGCGCCGCAAATCGCTTTCATCAACCACGTCGTCGTGGAGCAGCGTGGCGGTATGAATAAATTCGACGCAGGCGGCCAAGCCTACATGGCGTGTGCCTTTATATCCGCACATGCGCGACGCCGCCAAAGTCAGCATCGGGCGCAAGCGCTTACCGCCGGCGGCGATGATATGCCCGGCCAATTGCGGGATCAGCGCAACCGGGCTGTCCATGGTACGGATGATTAAGGCGTTGGCGTCTTTTAAATCATCGGACGTCAAGGCGACCAGTGCATCAAGGGAAGGCGATTTGCCTGACGCGTGTTCTAAATTTACGACAACTCCCAAGGGCTTTGACTTTCTTGTCTGCTTGACCATTTTATCCGGTCAGGCGAGCATAGAGTCCGGCTCTTGGCCCGGTCAACCCTGGATCAGGGTCAATATTATAGGTAAATGCATCAATGGTTGAGTTATTGCGGACCAACGATCCGGTTTTGATATCCTGGTTGCGGGCGATTTTGGCCGACGTAAACATCGACGCCGTCGTCTTTGATACCCATACCAGTATTTTAGAAGGCAGCGCCGCCGCCATTCCCCGGCGCGTCATGGTCGCCGAAGAAGACTACGCCGCGGCGCTCAGAACCTATGAAAATTCCCGGAAATCTCTTGAAAATGCCCCCTAGGCCTGAACAAGAGGCGGGGCCTGAACTAAGTTCGGACCAATTGCTGGATGGCCGGGTTACGATTTTGCAACCGCTCGGCGGATATCGGACCGCCATTGATCCGGTGTTCTTGGCCGCCGCGGTGCCGGCAATTGCCGGCACCCGTGTGCTGGATGTTGGCTGCGGCACCGGGGCTGCGTCTTTTTGCCTGGCGGCGCGGGTTCCAGATGCCGAAATCACCGGTATTGATACCCATAGCGGCTTTATCGAATTGGCATCGAGGAGCGCCGGGCTCAGCGGATTATCGGAGCGGGTGCGTTTCGCCCGCGCCGATTTGAAGGATTATTCGGGCCAGAGTTTTGGTCATATCCAGAGTTTTGATCATATCCAGAGTTTTGATCATATAATGACAAATCCACCCTATTTGACGCGCCAAAGCGGCAATCTGCCGGCCCATCCGATGAAACTGGCGGCCAATGTCGAAGCCGGCGTAGCCTTGCGCGAATGGATCGTCCATTGCCTTCACCTTGTCCGCCCGGGCGGCAGCTTAACCATGATCCACCGCTATGACCGCCTGGCCGAAATCGCCGCCGCGTTTGAAGGCCGGGTGGGTGGTTTTTCCGTTTTCCCCCTTTGGCCTAAAGCCCAAGGCATCGGCGCCAAACGTGCCCTGATCCAGGCGATGAACGCGCCGGCTATGGGCGCGGTAAAAAGGGTAGAATTGGACGGCATGGTCCTGCATGGACCGGACGGCGGCTACTTACCCGCCGCCGAAGATATTTTGCGCCGCGCTCAGGCCCTGCCCCTTCAATAGCCGGGCCTTGCGCAAAGGGGGGGCGGCGACCTATTTTAGGCGCCATGATCATAGAATATTTAACCGCCTGGAAAATCCCCGGATTTCGCAATCCAAAACCGATTGTCGCGGTAATCCGGCTGAGCGGCGTTATCGGCCAAGGAATGGGCCCGATGCGCCAGGGCATGACCGCCGCCAATCTGGTGGAGCCGTTAGAGCGCGCCTTTAAACTGACCGGCGTGAAAGCGGTGGTTCTTGCCATCAATTCACCGGGCGGCGCGCCGGCGCAATCATCGCTCATATTCAAACGGGTGCGCGCCTTGGCCACCGAGCACGATATCCCGGTCTTCGCCTTTGCCGAAGACGTCGCCGCATCGGGTGGCTATATGCTGGCCTTGGCCGCCGATGAAATTTATGCCGACGAAACCTCGATCATCGGCTCGATCGGCGTGGTCTCGGCAGGCTTCGGTTTTACCGGGCTGTTAAGGCGGCTTGGGATCGAGCGCCGAGTGCATACGGCGGGCGAAAAAAAGGCCATATTGGACCCGTTTTCGCCGGAACGCCCGGAAGACGTCGAACATTTGCTCGAACTTCAAGCGGATGTCCATGACGTCTTCAAAGACATGGTGCGCGAACGCCGCAAGGGGAAATTAAAAATCTCCGAAGACAAATTATTCACCGGTGAATTTTGGACCGGTCGCAAGGCGCTCGAATATGGGCTGGTGGATGGCATTGGCGAGCTTACCGAAACGATGAAAGAACGCTTCGGCGACCGCGTTGTTTTCCGCCCGATGAACGCCCGCCAATCCTGGCTCAAACGTAAACTCAGCATGCGCTTGGGATCGCCTAGGCTCGATGCCGGCGGATTTGCCACCGATATGGTCGCAGCAATCGAAGAACGCGCCCATTGGAGCCGCTTCGGGCTTTAATCGGCGCGTAACCAACCCCGATACTTGACCCTGGGCCGGTCCTGCCCCTACAACCTCTCTTATGTTTGGTTTCAGCCCGTTAAAATTACTCATCCTTGGCGTCATTATCGTCGCCGTGTGGTATGGCTTCAAAATGTTCAGCCGGGGCCGCTCGGTATCGGAGCCCGGTGAACAAGCCAAAGCGGGGCAGAAAAAAAACAATGCCTTGGATATGACGGCTTGCGCCGTCTGCGGCGATTTCGTGGCGCCGAATGCCAAGGCGTGCGAACGGGATGATTGCCCCTATAGCTGATCGCCGGCCTGGCCCGCTAACTCACCTTGACCGCACCGCCCCTGCAAAGTATCACTCGGCAATCGTCGTTTTGCTTTAATTTCTGCGGGATACAGACATGGGGACCGGCCCCGAAGGCGCACCAAGTTTTCAGTCGCTTATATTGAAGCTGCAGTCCTATTGGGCTGATTACGGCTGCGTTATCTTGCAACCCTACGATATGGAAATGGGCGCCGGCACGTTTCACCCGGCGACGACGCTGCGCGCCCTTGGCCCGGACCCGTGGAACGCCGCCTATGTGCAACCTTCGAGGCGGCCCAGCGATGGCCGCTACGGCGAAAATCCTAACCGCTTGCAGCATTATTATCAGTTCCAGGTGATCTTAAAACCGTCACCGCCGGAGGTGCAGGAGCTTTATCTGGATAGCCTTTATGCGCTCGGCATCGATAAAGATTTGCACGATATCCGCTTTGTCGAAGACGATTGGGAAAGCCCCACTTTGGGCGCGGCGGGCCTTGGCTGGGAGGTTTGGTGCGATGGCATGGAAGTTTCCCAATTCACCTATTTCCAACAGGTCGGCGGCATTGATTGCGAACTGGTATCGGCCGAATTGACCTATGGGTTGGAACGCCTTGCCATGTATATCCAAGGCGTCGAAAACGTCTATGATTTGGATTGGAACGGCAAGGGCGTCACCTATGGCGATATCTTCCTACAATCGGAAAAAGAATTTTCCGCCTACAACTTCGAATACGCCAACACCGACATGCTGAGCAGAGAATTCATCGATGCGGAAAAAGAATGCGGCGCGCTGTTGGCGAAAAACCTGACCCTGCCCGCCTACGATCAATGCATCAAGGCATCGCACCGGTTCAATTTGCTGGATGCCCGCGGCGTCATTTCCGTCACCGAACGCCAAGCCTATATCGCCCGCGTCCGGGCGCTGGCGACGGGCTGCTGCGAAGCCTGGGTGGCGGGCCGGAAAGGCGCATGATGGGTGCCCCTTGCGCGCGTAATTCAAGAACATATATAGAACATGCTCCCGTACCCCCCGGCCCGCTCCCGGCGCGGAAAAAGCACATAAATGATGATAAATGACGATGGTTTTTAAAAAACGCAAAATATGTCGCGCGAAATTTATAAAATGATGCAACCGAAGAAAATTGAACCACAGAGGCCCGAGAGAACACAGAGTTAAGATGAATGACGCTTCGAATTGAATATATCCCCCGCCGTCATTACCCGCTTCATGCGGGTAATCCAGGAAAGTTATTGGGACCGCTCTGGATGCCCCGCATGAAGCGGGGCATGACGATGGGTGTGGACGGTGCGCACCATGGCTGAGTTGCTCCTTGAAATTCTGTCCGAAGAAATCCCGGCGCGCATGCAGGCCCGCGCCGCCGATGATCTGAAACGTCTTGTCTGCGATGGGCTTACGGCCGCCGGCTTGGAATTTACCAGCGCGGATGGTTATGTGACGCCGCGCCGCTTGGCGTTGGTGGTCGATGGCCTGCCGACCGAAACCCCCGATATTTCCGAAGAAAAGCGCGGCCCCAAAACCGACGCGCCGGAAAAAGCGGTGAACGGCTTTTTAGGCTCGGTCGGGTTGACCCTGGGTGATTTGGAAAAGCGCGAAACCGACAAGGGCGAATTTTTCTACGCGGTGATTGAAAAAAAGGGCGGGTCAGCAATTGGTAAGATTTTGGATATTCTTGGGCCGGCTATTTGGTCATTCCCTTGGCCTAAATCGATGCGGTGGAGTGATTCGAAAGGCAGTTGGGTGCGTCCGATTCAGGATATTTTGCTTATGTTTGATGGCAGAAAAGTACCTGGTCGGATTGGATTTGAAGGCAGCGTCGAATTTGAATTTAAGAACACCACCCGCGCCCACCGCTTCCTCACCGATGCGGTGATTGAGGTCAAAGACTTCGCCGACTACCGCAAGCAATTGGAAGTCGGCCATGTGGTGCTGGATGCGGCGGATCGGAGGGCGCGTATCATCGAGGGCGCGGAAAAATTGGCGGCGGATGCCGGGTTGAAACTGACCGACGATCCTCAGTTATTGGATGAAGTCGCCGGGCTTGTCGAATGGCCGGTGCCGTTGATGGGGTCGATCGACGCAGAATTTATGGATATCCCGCCCGAAGTCCTGACCACCACCATGCGCAAGAACCAGAAATATTTTGCGTTGGAAGACGCCAGCGGAAAATTGGCGCCTAAATTCATCACCGTCGCCAACAAGGAAACGCCGGACGGCGGCGCGGCCATCATCGCCGGCAACGAACGCGTCCTTCGCGCCCGGCTGGCCGACGCCAAATTTTTCTGGGACCAGGACCGCAAAGAAACGCTGGCATCCCGCACCCCGCAGCTAAGAGACATTACTTTCCACGCCAAGCTCGGCAGCCTGGATGAAAAAATCGACCGGGTACAGGCCTTGGCCGTGGACCTCGCCGAAGGGATCGGGGCCGACAAAGATAAAGTGCGCTCCGCCGCCCGCCTCGCAAAGGCCGATCTGGTCACCGGCATGGTCACCGAATTTCCCGAAGTGCAGGGCATCATGGGCCGCTATTACGCCTTGGCCGACGGCGAAGCGCCGGAGGTGGCCGACGCCATCGCCGAGCATTACAGCCCGCAAGGGCCAAGTGATGCTTGCCCAACCGCGCCGGTCAGCGTCGCCATCGCCTTGGCCGACAAGATCGACACGCTTGTCGGGTTTTGGGCCATCGATGAAAAACCCACCGGATCGAAAGACCCTTTTGCCTTAAGGCGCGCTGCATTGGGCGTTATCCGATTGGTGATGGAAAACAAGCTGCGCGCCCCTTTGCTCGAAACATTTAGAACTGCTTGGAAGACCGGTAGTTACAAGGGCAAAGGCGATGAAGAACTTGCCGATCTTCTTTCCTTCTTCGCCGACCGCCTAAAAGTCCATCTGCGCGAGCAAGGCGTCCGTCACGATCTGATCTCTGCCGTCTTCGCGCTCGGCGGTGAGGACGATCTGGTGCGCTTGCTGGCCCGCGTCGAAGCCTTGGGCGCTTTCCTGGGCACCGAAGACGGCGCCAATTTGCTGACCGCTTACAAGCGCGCCGCAAATA
>JABMOP010000601.1 GCA_013204125.1 Rhodospirillales bacterium
CACCAGCGCTTCGCCGGCGAACACGAAGACGTCCTAGCGATGCTCGATAAAATCGAAAGCTGGCGCATGTGGGTTTTATGCGACCGCGAACCGATTAAGGATTGGACCAAAGGACGGGTTACGTTGCTCGGCGATGCGGCCCATCCGATGCTGCAATATCTGGCCCAGGGCGCGTGCATGGCGACCGAAGACGGGGTCTGCCTCGCGACCCGCGTCGCCGCCAATGGCAATGATTATGAAACCGCCTTCCTGGAATACCAAAGCTTACGATATCTGCGCACGGCGCGGGTGCAGTTAACGGCGCGGCTTTACGGCGATATCTATCACGCCGCCGGCGCCACCGCCGATTTGCGCAACGCCCTTCTTGGCGCCGTCGATCCGACCAAACCCGGCGAAGGCATGGCCTGGCTGTACGAAGGGTTGGACGATACCGGCGCCCAGCAGTTCGGATAAACGTGGCCGCGCCAAAAGCCTTTCGCGCGCCAAAGATTATCAAACGCAATGTGACGCTGTTTGCGTTGTCGCAATCGTTCAACGGCGCCGGCATCCAGTTGGCCTATGGGTTCGGCCCGTTGATGGTGCTGTCCTTGACCGGCGAGACCAATTTAGCCGGGCTGACGGTTGGCATCATTGGGCTCTCCCGCTTCTTAATCGCCTACACCGCCGGCAGGATCACCGACCAGTATGGACGCAAACCCGGCATTCTTTTAGGCCTGGTATTGGCGCTGGTCGGCGGGCAGATCATCGGCACGTCGATGATCATGAACTCTATTACCATGTTCGTGATCGGACTTTTGATCTTCGGCATGGGCATGAACGCCGCCCAGCAATTGCGCGTCGCCGCCACCGATATGTTCCCGCCGAGCCGCCGGGCGCAGGCCTTGGGCTATGTGGCGCTTGGATCTCTGGTCGGGCTGATTGTAACGCCGAGCCTGGTAACCTACGCCCAATGGATTTCTGATCGGACCGAACTGCCGGCGCTGGGCCTGCCGTGGTTCATGCTGCCGGGGCTGATCATTCCGGGGATGATGCTGATTTATTTTGTCCGGCCCGACCCCAAAGAAATCGGCATGAATTTGGAAAAATATTATCCGGGTTATGTCCGCCCGAAACAGGGGCCGAAAAAAACCGGCAAGTTCCGGCCCACCGATTTGTTGCGCAGTTCCGATACGCGCATCGCCATCATTTCCAATTGCGCGGCGCATGGCAATATGTCGATTGTCATGGTGCTGACCTCGCTGGTCCTCTCCCATCACGGCTATTCGCTGCCGGCCATCGCTTTTTCCCACATGTTCCATTCGGCGGGCATGTTTGCCTTCACAATTCCCTTGGGCCGCCTTGCCGATAGATGGGGCCGCCAAAGGGTCATGTTATGGGGCGTGGCGACGGCATTTTCCGGTGCCGCGTTCGTTGCCTTTACAAGCTGGTACGCCACCGTCACCCTGGGCACGTTCCTGGTCTGCCTTGGCTGGGCGGCGGCCAATGTGGCGGCAACGGCGTTGATTGCAGACCGCGCGGAAACCCAAGAACGCGGCCGCGCCATCGGTACCGCCGACAGTTTTGCCGGCGCAACCAGCGTCGTCATGGCGTTGATCACCGGCCCCTTGATCGAAAATTACGGCCTGCCGATGACCGGCCTGGTCGCCGCCGCAATCGCCCTGCCGCCCTTGGTGCTGATCTTGATGACCCGCGGCAAAGGAAACTCATTGGCCCCAGAGCAGGCACCGGAAAGCGCGGACAGCTAGGCCAATTACCGGCGCAAAGGAGGCCAACAAAACCTTTGGAATTCTATTTTGTTCCCTTAGAATGACGCCATGAATCGAAAAGAGCGAAGGGCGGCCAAACGCCATAAATCAGCGGCGCGGAAACAATCTCCATGGCGGAATAATCTGGGCGAAGACCCAATGGTTCTATGGGATGCGGCCCTCGGCCATTTGAATTCGGGCAATCATTCCAGCGCCCTTCCCTATTTACATAATTTGGTCGAATTAGACCCCACCAACGGCGATTTATTATTTAATTACGGGGCCTGCCTATATGAAATGCAGGATTTCACCGCAGCGAGTGCCCAGCTAAAAAAAGCCGCTGAGGCAGGCCTCAAGAACCCACAGTTACTCCCGTTGTTGGGAGGCTCCTTTAATAACGCGGGTATGTATGACGAGGCTATTTCCACTTATAAAACTGCCATTTTAGCTGCTCCTCAGGAAACAGTATTGATTGAACGAGCGTGGTCGATATTCGAGCGGCTCCAGCGACTGGAAGACGCCATAGAATATTTCTCCCATTTGGTGAAGGAATTGGGGCGGACGCCGCTCCTGGTCTTTACTCTCGGACAGGCGTACCTCGCTGCAGAACAATTTGAAAACGCCGAGCTCATGTTCTCAGAACGCATAAATGCGGACAGCGATGATGCGGTTGCCTTAAAATTTCTCGCCGCAACAAAATCCATGACCGGCGAAGTTTATCAAGCCATCGATCTATATCGACGGGCCAGTGAATTGGCGAAGATTTCGGATGTCATTCAGAACGACCATTTAATGTCTTTGAACTACAGCGAGCATATTTCGCAACAAGAGTTGATCGAAGCCCATAATTCCTGGGGCAATGAATTCGCCGATGAATTATCTTCTATATTTGACAAGAATCACGACTTTAACCCAGGCAGGCCCATCCGATTAGGATACGTATCATCAGATTTCGGATACCACGCTGTCGGAAATTTTATCAGGCCGGTTTTAGAAGCCCATGATCGTCAGCGCTTTGAGCTGATCGGATACTCTAATTTCTGGTCTCCTGATCCGATGACAGAAATCATCAAAAATCTGTTCGATGAATGGCGAAATATTTGGCAAATGGATGGCGGCGATGTGGGCCGTCAAATCGTCGCCGACAAAATTGACATTCTGATTGACTTAAATGGCCATACGGCTGGAAGTTCCTTGGACGTTTTCAAGAAAAAACCAGCCCCTCTTCAGGTCTCTTGGTTGGGCTACCCCAATGCAACGGGACTTGCGCAAATCGACTTTATGATTGGCGATGAAATCGTCGCCCCACCAGAATTAGATGGAAAGAATAATGAACGATCAGCGCCGCTGAGGCTGGCCGGCGGATACCATTGTTACAATCAGTGGTTTGAATCTCAGGTGGCCGACCCGCCGGCGGAAGAAAACGGTTTTATAACCTTTGCTTCGTTTAATACTTTGGCAAAACTGACGGATAAAACCATTAAATTATGGTCATCTGCACTAAACGCAATCCCCGGCTCTCGGTTGCTTTTAAAGCGCTCACCCCTGAAATCGAAGTTCGTGCGTGACAATCTGTTGAAACGATTTCAAGGCGCCGGCATTGGCGGCGAACGCATTCAATTTGAGTGGGAAATAATATCGACCGCAAACCATCTCAAAAGTTATGAAAAAGTGGACATAGCCCTGGATTCATTCCCCTACGGCGGGACGACAACAACTTGCGATGCGCTTTGGATGGGAGTGCCGGTTGTCACTTTACGTGGAGAACAGCGGAGCTCGCGCGTGAGCGCAAGTATCCTTCATCAAATTGGAAAATCTGAATGGGTCGCCGATACCGAACAATCATTTGTCAGGATTGTAAAAGACCTTAGCGAAGATATCGGGCTCTTAAAAAATATCCGCAAGAACTTAAGGGACCAATTTATGAAATCCAGTTTATACCAAAATGATATCGTGACTAAAAAATTGGAAACCGTATTGCAGACCGAATGGCACCGCCTATGCGGCCGGATCGATCGGTAATCCGAGCAATATTTTCCCCTGGTTCTCATAAGACGTGTCGCTGATAACTTGGTGAAGACCCGCCGTGTGTAAATCGCGAAAAATACGTTCAATCGTGTGCGGCTGGTGGAGCGCCGTATTGCCGGCAAAGTGATAGGCCTTGGACGCAATATCGATCGCGATATCGGTACAAAATACGGCCATCGAGCGGCCTTCGGTAACCGCCGCGGCATCCGGGCGCCAGCCATCCAATGTCTTCGCTTCCAATTCGGTATAGCTTTGATGAAGCAAAGCCCTTGCAGATCGAAGTTTCAGATCGGCTTCGCCAATAACGCGATGAACAATTTGCCGTTCATCCAGGCTGGACGCCCGAAAGGTTCCCCGCGTCGATGTTGCCAAATGGATAAGTTCATCCAAAACCCGTCTGCCGGCGCCGATGGCAACGCTGCCATGTTCTTTCGCGACATAACAAAGCGGCGGTAAATAAAAGGCTTCGCCGCCGCGTTCCGATTGCGGCTTGTCCATATCCCAAACAAACGTCAAATCGTCCGGGATAAAATAATCCTCGACGGAATAATCGATGCTGCCGGTCCCTTTCAGGCCAACCACATCGTCCCAATTATGATGCAGGGTCACATCTTCGATGGGCACCGCGCAGAACATCGTTTGGGGCGGGCCGTCGCCGTTTTGCGTGCCGTCCACAACCGCGCCGCCGATTGCCCATTCCGCATGGCCGATGCCGCTATTAAAACGCCACCGGCCATTGAGCGTGAAGCCGCCATCGGTCTTTTTTGCAAGGCCGGCCGGGAAAAACGAAATTGAGGCAGTTGGGACATGCCCATCTATAAATACTTTATCGATGCCCGATTGCGGCAAAAACGCACCTAGAGACGCGGCAGACGTCGCGCCGACCATCGTGCACCAGCCGCTGGTAAAATCCTGATAAGCCAATTCTTCGAGAACCAGCATTTCGGTGACCGGATCGGCTTCGGCGCCGCCGAGTTCCATCGGCATTTTAAGGCGAAATAACCCTGCTCCCCTTAAAGCTTTTACGGCCTCCGGGGCGAGCGTCCCCAATTCCTCACTTATCTCGCTGGACGCCCGAATGGTCTCACTTACATCTGCGACGGCGTTAAGTAAAAATTCCCGCTTAGCCATCTTGTCTTTTGGAAACACAATAGCGTCTTTATGAAATGCCTCGGTCATAGTCTCTCCTGCTATTCCAATCGGCACCGGCGTCATCACGACATCAACGGCGTTTGGTATCCGATTGCTTTATTGGTCAAGTGTATTTGCCGAAAAAATATCCTCCAGCTTCATAATCCGGGGGGTGAGGCCTTGCTGAAATGAATACGCCGCCGCCGTTTCCAAGGTTTTGCGATTGGCGCCCATGCCGTGTTGTAACAAAGGGGTGTTCAATGCGGCCTCTGCCCCTTCGGGCAGCAAACCCGATTCAATATAATACGCCGTGTGCGCCAGACGTTGGCTATTGGCCAGATCATTGGCCCGCTCAAACGCCCGGTAAAGGTTGAGCGCAATCCAGGGGTGGCGTTCAATAACTTCCCGTTTTATGACCATGCCGTGGTTAATCGGATAAATTCCGGTTTTTTGATAATAGCGAATGCCCTCGGCTCTGGGATCGGGAAATAATGGTTTGATATCCGGATGGTTCGATAGATCAGCCGTACTTCGATCAACCAAATTAGGATTAACGATGTAATGGATAACGGCGTGTAACTCGCCGCTTAGCATCATCGAACCGATATTTTTTTCATGCGGTATTTGGTTGATGGTGACGCCCGCGGGTGTCTTGAACCCGGTTGCATGCGCATGGCTGTGATCCGGATTCCTCTCCATCCAAAAAGTCATTTCGCTTGGTTTGACGCCGAACTCATTTTCCAAAACACCGCGCGTCCAAAGTGCGGCTGTTTGCTGGTACTCGGGAACGCCAACCTGCTTACCTTTTAAATCTGCCGGGTTTTCGATCCCCGAATCCTTGCGCACCAAAATTTCCGTATGAAAGAATTTGCGCGTCGTAAAAACAGGCAGGCCGACCCAGCGATCATCGCCATTGGCCGTTGCCATCAACAGCGAAGAAACCGACATCTCGGAGACATCATATTCACCAAACCGCAATTGCCGCCAAAACATTTCGGACGGATGCAGGGTGCTGGGATAAAGCTCAATATTATCGGCCTGAATGGTCCCATTCAGGATCGGCCATGTGCGCGGATTGGACGAGAGAGCGATGCTGATTTCTGCTTTCATTGGTCAAATTCCATAGCTGAGATTAATTGAAACCGAAGCGCCGGAAGGGAGAGGCCCGCTTTGGCTAAAAACGTACATTTCTCCGGAATTATTTGGATCGGTAATCAAATGGGTAACAAGTTCATTCTGCCGGAGCCAGGGGGATGAACTCCAAATCCTCGGCCGCCATATCGGCGAGCAGGGTTTTATGTTCCTCCTGATCGAACGGCCACAGGACCGGGGTTCCGGTCTTGTCGCTGTACCAATTTTTGTTGCCGTAAAAGACGGTCTGCGGCAGCGCCGATTGCATCCGGGCAACGAAGCGCTCGGTTGCTTCTTGCGTCGGGACAACCGCAGCTTGGCGTTCGCGCGCCATCTCGATCAGCCGCAGGATATAGGCGATCTCTTGCTCGAGACCCAGCGGCACCGGGACGTTGTTGACCGGGCTGAACGGCCCATAAAGCATGAACAGGTTGGGAAATCCGGGAAGCGCAACGCCGCGATAGGAAAAAATGCTGTCCTTCCATAGCTCATCGATGGTTATACCGCCCAGACCATATGTTTTGATTGGCCGCATATAGGCGTGGGCATCGAAGCCGGTCGCATAAACCAGAACATCAAGTTCGACGACGCTTCCGTCCGCGAGCTCGACGCCGCCGGGCAGGATACGAGCGATCTGGCCGGTTTCGATATGAACGTTGGATTGCTGCACGGCCGCATAATAATCTTGATCCGATTTGGCGATGCGGGTGCCGCCCAAGGGATATTCCGGCGTCAGTTTACGCCGCAATTCGGGGTCCTTGATGGCTGCCAATGGCTTTTTAAACTCTTCTTCCATGGCTTCGCGCGCCGGACCCGGCTCCAACCGCCATCGGTCCGCCTTGTTGATGAACTTCCACAAAAAATTCTGCCTCAGCTGATAGGCGAAAGGCAGGCGCAGCAAAATCCTTTCCCACCAAACCGTATAGGGATTTTCGCGAATATGGATCCACTGGGCGCGGCGGATAAATTGCGTGACCTCACAGTCTTCGTAGGCCAAGGCTTCGGTGATCTGAATACCGCTCGCACCGCCACCGATAACACCCCACCGCTTGCCTTCAAACGATACATCATGGTCCCAGTGGCAGGAATGAAATGCCGGCCCGGAGAAACATTCCCGTCCTTCGATATCCGGGAAGACCGGCTTATGCAGAAATCCGCTGGCGCAAATGAAGACGTCCGCAATATCGGTTTTGCCGTCCGCCGTCTTTATGTGCCAGAGGTTATCGATAAAGCGCGCTTCTACGATTTCCGTATTAAAGCGGATATATTTGCGAAGGCCCCGATCGTCCGCCACCTTTACGATATAGGACTGGATCTCAGGCGCCGGCGCATAGGTGCGGGACCAGTCGTAATTGGGCTGAAACGGAAATTCATACTGACGAGACAGGACATCGACGTAGAGGCCTGGATAGGTATTATCGCGCCAAGTCCCGCCGACTTCATTGGCTTTTTCATAAACCGAGAAATCAATTTTGGCGCGCTTCAATTCTTCCGCCATAAAGAGGCCGGAAACTCCCGCACCCACAATGACGACACGAAACGCTCTATCGGTCATGAAACTCGCCTCCCACCTTAAGAATTTTGGATCAGGTAATTCAACGGATTGAGTCAATTTACCCTTAAAATGCCAATCTGACCACAGAAGTCCTGCCCGTCTGACCCACCCACGGCGCTGCCTCGCTCGCACCTAACCGATTGCCAACGGCTCATCATGTTCTAAAATAATCTCTAAATTCATCGCCTTTGGGGGGCAGTAATGGCGGAAACCAGAAAAATTGAAACAGACATCGCGATCATTGGCGCCGGCGGCGCCGGCATGGCGGCGGGCATCGAAGCGTTGGACGCGGGCGCAAAGGTAATCGCGTTTGAGATGGCGGCAGCGCCCGGCGGCGCGGCCATCATATCCGGCGGCGGCTGTTTGATCGCCGGATCGCCGTTGCAAAAAGAAAACGGCATCGTGGATACGCCCGATCTGGCCTTCAGCGATTGGATGAAATGCGGCGGCGTGGCGGTCGATGAAGTGTGGGCGCGGTATTATATCGAACATACCTTGCACGATCTCTACCACTGGGCCGAAAGCCTCGGCGTGAAATGGGCCGACGTTACCCTCCGCGAAGATAATTCGGTCGCCAGATGGACCCGGGCGGACCAGAACGGCTTTGGCCTGATGACTCGGCTTATCGAAGCCTTTAAAGCCCGCGGCGGCGAAATTCTGACGAACACGAAAACAACGTTGATTAAAACGGATGGCGGAAAGGTGACCGGCATCGAAGCGGTCAATTCCGAAACCGGCGAAAAAACAGAGGTCAGCGCCGGCGCCGTTGTCGTCGCGACCGGCGGCTTCAATTCCAATCAGGACATGATCTATGAAATCCGGCCCGATCTTAAGGACGGCCGGATTATGGAGGGGTCGGGACCGGGATCGATTGGCACCGGCCACAAACTGGTCCGCGAATTGGGCGGCTATTTCACCCATCTGGAAGAGATATGGTTCTATGTTTATTCGACGCCCGATTACCGCCACCCCGGCCAGAAGCGCGGCTTGGCGTTCCGCCGGGTACCGGGCTATATCTGGATCAATCAGCAGGGCAAGCGGTTCCATAACGAATCTTTGTCCGGCGGGCGGACCGGCGCCCCGGCACTGATGGCGCAAAATCCGCGCCATGCCTGGGCGATTGCCGATTGGCCGATGCTGGACGGGATGGAAGTCGCCGATCCTTATTACCGCACCGGCAACAAAATCATGCGCGAAAAGGTCGAAGAGCTTCTCGAAAATTCGCCGTTCATCCACAAAGCCGATACCCTGGAAGAA
>JABMOP010000602.1 GCA_013204125.1 Rhodospirillales bacterium
CCCTGCTTTCCGAGCAATTCAATGCGGCGCTTTACCTGAACCATCCTTATAACAATCCGATTATCGGCTGGGCGCACGAAATTCGCGCAATCACCAAAAAGGACCTAAAGACATTTTATAACAAATGGTACCAGCCGAAGAATGCCATTTTGGTTGTCGCCGGTGATATCACCGCCGAACAATTGCGCCCGCTGGCCGATAAGTACTATTCGCTTATTCCTTCGTCGAAGGGTCCGGTGCGCGCGCGCCCGTCGGAGCCGCCGCAGAAGGCGCTGCGCCGGGTCGAACTTGTGGATGCCCGCGTCCGTCAACCCAGTTGGCGCCGGGCGTATCTTAGCCCCAGCTTTGGTAGCGGCGATAAACGCCATGTCTATCCCCTGGAAATTCTGGGCCAGATATTCGGTAGCGGCGCAACAGGCCGTATTTACAAGGCCTTGGTCATAGAACAAAAAATCGCGATTTCCGCCGGCGCTCATTATAGCGGCAATGGAATGGGGCCGAGCGACTTCACCATATATGCCAGCCCGCGCCCGGGGACCGATATGCATACTCTCGAAGCGGCAGTGAATGCCGAGATCAAAATGCTGATAACCGGCGGCGTTACCGCCGACGAAGTTGCACGCGCCAAACGCTCGATGCAGGCAAGCGCCATATACGCTCGTGATTCATCAAGTGGCGCCGCCCGCGCCTTGGGCGCCGCGCTGGCTACGGGGCGCACGATTGAAGATGTCGAAAGCTGGCCCGAACGCATCGGCGCGGTAACGCCGGACCAAATTAATGAAGCCGCCAAAGCCATTTTTAGGGACGAAAGCTCGGTCATCGGTTTGCTTCTTCCCAAAGTTTCGGCGACGGAGAAATGAAATGAACCGCATATTCCTGGGGATCATAATTTCGCTCCTGTCCTTGGCGGCCCTGCCCGCAAATGCCATTGAAATCAAAGAAGTGCGGAGCCAAAGAGGCATCACCGCGTGGCTGGTCGAAGATCACACCAACCCGATTATTACTATGAACATCGCCTTTCGCGGCGGCGCGGCGCTCGACCCGGTGGGCAAGGAAGGCGTCGCCCATTTA
Organism: Rhodospirillales bacterium; assembly: GCA_013204125.1. Taxonomy (GTDB): domain Bacteria; phylum Pseudomonadota; class Alphaproteobacteria; order Rhodospirillales; family UBA2165; genus JABMOP01. The sequence goes on from JABMOP010000602.1 coordinate 1,072, forward strand.
GCGTCTACCACGATGGACGAAGGCGCCGGGGATTTGGACAGCCAATCGTTTCAGCAAAAGCTTGAAGATTTATCCATTTCGCTGCGTTTCTCGGCCGGGCGCGATGAATTTACCGGATCGCTCCGCACGTTAACCGAAAACCGCGATCAAGCATTTGATCTCCTTCGCCTCGCCGTCACCCGGCCGCGCTTCGATAGTGAACCGGTGGAACGGGTGCGCCGCCAGATATTGGCTGGCCTTCGAAGGTCATTGGAAGACCCTAAAAGCATTGCAAATCGCATCCTGATGAGCCGATTTTTCCCAGGCCATCCGTATGGCCGCCCGACAAAGGGCACGCTGGATACGGTTCCTCTTATTAAATTGACCGATTTGAAATTATTCACTGCCCAGCGGTTGGCGCGTAACAATTTGGTTGTCGCCGCCGTCGGCGATATTACGGCCGGTGAAATGACGGCGGCGCTAGATAAAATATTCGGCGACCTGCCCGAAAAGGCAGCATCTTGGGTTCTTGCCGAGGCCGAACCCAAATTGGAAAACCGCACCATCATCATCGATAAACCGGTGCCGCAAAGCATAATCCGTTTTGGACACCGGGGCATCAAACGAAATGACCCGGACTTCTACGCCGCCTATGTGATGAACTACATTCTTGGCGGCGGCGGATTTGAATCCCGGCTCTTCGAAGAAGTGCGCGAAAAGCGCGGCCTCGCCTATTCGGCTTGGAGTTATTTATCGCCCTGGAACCATGCGGCGGTCATTATGGGCGGGGCGGGCACGGCCAACGAACGGGCCGGGGATACCGTTAAAATCATGCGCGGCGAATGGCGGCGAATGGCTGAAAAAGGTGTCACAAAAGAAGAGCTTGCCGCCGCCAAAACCTATTTGACAGGATCCTATGCCCTTCGCTTTTCAGGCTCCCGGCGCATCTCGTCGATGCTGGTCGGCATCCAATTAGAAAAATTGGGCATCGATTATATCGATAAGCGCAACGGATTTATCAATGCGGTCTCGCAAGATGGATTGAACCGAGTCGCGAAAAAGCTGCTTCATCCGGACAATCTGACCCTGGTTGTCGTCGGTCAGCCTAAAAATATTCCGCAGCAACCTTAATGAGATCAACTGCTTAGAACGAAACGAAGCGCCCTTCACTGGAGGGGCTGGTTGCGGTCCAGGGCTTTTGATAGTCTGCCTCGAACCTCAAAATGAAGACCAAAGGCGTGAGATACCGGCAAATTACGGACGGCAGCTTCGGCGAAAATGGTTTGGATCAAAACTATTTTCGCGGGCTTCTTGACGAATGCGAATCCGCGCTTGAATTTCTGCGCACCGGCCTTGAAGGCGGCGCGCTCCCCTTCTTAAAATTTGCCGGCGCCGATGCCACCCTTGCCGAGTTAGAGCCGATTGCGGCCCGTTACACCGAAAATTATGATGACGTGGTTATCTTAGGCACCGGCGGCTCCAGCCTCGGCGGGCATACCCTATGTGCGATTGCGCCGCCCGTGATACGCCAATCAGACGGAACCCTGGGCCGCCCAAATCTTCACTTTATGGATGGTGTCGACCCGGATGGGTTCGATCGGCTGTTTAGCGCAATTGACCCGGCGCGCACCGGTTTCATCGCCATTTCAAAATCTGGCGAGACGGCGGAAACCATCAGCCAATTCCTGGCCTCATTGGACGCAATCAATGACGGCGAACATTTCACGATTATCACAGAACCCGGGGATCGGCCGCTTCGCGCCCTTGCCGAAGAACATGGCATTCCCGTCCTCGATCACAACCCCGCAATCCCTGGACGTTTCTCGGCCTTGTCGCTGGTCGGGCTGCTCCCGGCGCTGATTGCCGGCTTGGATGCCCAAACGGTTCTTGAAGGCGCGGAAGAAACCCTCCAGCCGCTATTTGATGGGACACCGGCAGGTGAATTTGCCCCGGCGGTGGGCGCCGCCCTGAATATAGGCCTGGCCCGGAAAGGCGGCATTAACGCCACTATCTTGATGCCTTACGCCGAACGATTGGCCCAAATGGGTCTTTGGTACCGCCAGCTTTGGGCGGAAAGCCTCGGCAAGGGCGGCCATGGCACGACGCCGGTCCGCGCCTTGGGGCCGGTTGACCAACACAGCCAATTGCAACTTTATCTGGGCGGCCCGAAGGATAAATTTTTTACTCTCATTTTCGCCCCCGCCAAGGGAACAGGCGCGGTGATGAACGCCGAACTGGCGACCGACCCCCGGCTATCCTACCTCGCCGGGCGGCGTATGGGCGACTTGCTGGACGCCGAACAACGGGCCACAGCCGAAATCCTGATCGCCGCCGGAAGGCCAACCCGCATCATCGAAATCGACGCCGTGGACGAAGCTAGCCTGGGCGCGTTGCTGATGCATTTTTTCCTGGAAACAATCATCGCCGCCCGATTGCTTGGCGTTAATCCGTTCGATCAGCCGGCGGTAGATGAAGGCAAAGCCATCGCCCGGCGGCGCTTGGAAGAATATGGTCCCAATGGAAGCGGGACCAAAGGAAATGGCCCGTGACCATCCGCCTGCTTGCCGCCACCACGGTCAACCGCATCGCCGCCGGTGAAGTGGTGGAACGGCCTGCATCAGCAATCAAAGAATTGGTGGAAAACAGTATCGACGCCGGCGCAAAACGCATTGATATTCATATCCGGGACGGCGGACGCAGCTATATGTCGGTCGCCGATGACGGTTCGGGCATGACGCCGGACGAGTTATCGCTCTGCGTCGAGCGGCACGCCACATCAAAATTGCCGGACGAGGATTTACAAAATATCCAGACCCTCGGTTTCAGAGGCGAAGCCTTGCCGTCGATTGGCTCGATCGCGCGCATGACCCTAACCAGCCGCGAAGAAGGGTCCGATGCCGCCTGGGCAATGACCATCGAAGGCGGCGCCAAATCAGACCCGGCGCCCGCCGCGCGGCCGGCCGGAACCACAATCGAAGTGCGGGATCTATTTTTTGCGACACCGGCGCGGCTTAAATTCCTGAAGACCGAGCGCACCGAAACCGGCCACGCCGTGGATGTCATCAAGCGGCTGGCGATGGCGCATCCGGAAATCCATTTTTCTCTAATGGATGGGGAGCGGAGTTTATTGAAATTAGGCGCTGCTCAAGGTGATCTATTGGATGCCCGGTTGGAACGGGTGGGCGCGATCTTAGGCGGTGCCTTTGCCGAAAATGCCCTGGCCGTGGACGCAGCGCGCGAAGGCATCCACCTGACCGGCTATATTGGCCTACCCACGCTCAACCGCGGCAACGCGGCGCTTCAATTTTTGTTCGTAAACGGTCGCCCGGTGCGCGATCGGCTTTTGTTCGGCGCGGTACGCGGCGCCTACCGCGACTTTTTAGCCCATGACCGCCATCCCTTGATGGCGCTATTCATCAAAATGCCGCCTGAATTGGTGGATATCAATGTTCATCCGGCGAAGACCGAGGTTCGCTTCCGTGATCCGGGCCTGGTGCGAGGATTAATCGTCAGCGCCCTTAAACACGCCCTGGCCGGCGCCGGGCACCGAGCATCGACAACCGTCAGCAACGATGCCATGGGCGCCCTGCGCGCGCCGGGAAACTTCGCCGGAAGCCCCTACCGGCGAGGTGGCGGCGGATCAATTTCCACCGGCCTCGCCGAGACCGCCCGCACCTACCATGCGCCGCTTTCCGAGTTGGATGGCCAACCGACAGCGCGGGTGGAGGCAATGGACGAGCCCCAAATGGCGGCGGGTGACTGGCCCTTGGGCGTTGCCCGGGCACAGGTTCACGAGACCTATATCGTGGCGCAGACGGACGACGGCATTGTCATTGTCGATCAGCATGCCGCCCACGAAAGGCTTGTTTATGAAGATATGAAAAAGGCCCTGGCCGCGAACGGTGCCAGCCGTCAGGGGCTTTTGATCCCCGAAGTGGTCGAATTGGACGAAGCGGCGGCGGAGCGCGTGGCCGCCCATGCGAGCCAACTGTTAGAAATGGGATTGAACGTCGAAGCCTTCGGCGCCGGCGCTGTGGTTGTTCGCGAAACCCCGGCGTTGCTCGGCGAGGTCAATGTCCAAGACCTGATCCGCAATCTGGCCGATGATCTTGCCGAACTTGGCGAAGCCTTAAGCTTCGAAGACCGGCTGGCCGATATTTCGGCGACCATGGCCTGCCACGGCAGTGTCCGCGCAGGAAGGCGCTTGGGCGCCGAAGAAATGAACGCTCTTCTCCGGCGCATGGAAATCACGCCCAATTCCGGACAATGCAATCATGGGCGCCCTACCTATGTCGAACTTAAACTCGCCGATATCGAAAAGCTGTTCGGCAGGCGCTAACAGCGCTCAAATACTAGCCATTAAATTCAGTTGGAATATCCGGACCGCCGAAACGATAATCGTCCTGGCATGGAATTTCGAGGCCCGCCGCCCAATCTGCCCAAGGCAATCCGTCGCCCAGCATATGCCGGCGGAGACGCGCAGTTGCAGAAACCGTGTTTAAATTCGATGCGCCGCGATCGCCATCATCATGCGACGTAAAGCCGACCGCCGGGGGATGGTAGGCGCCGGTGACAATCCGTGCATCAACCGCATCGACCCGAAAGGTCCATTGAGCCGGGCCATCACCAACATAGACATGCGCGTGGATGATATCGTTATTCTCATAGCTGGTATCGACGCGAACCGGGATACTGGTGTCGCGCGTAAAATGCTTTGCAAATGCCTGTTCGACATCGAAGCGGCTCAATTCTTCCTTATTCTGAGGAAAATGAATCGGTCCGGTGCAATATTGCGCGTCAAACACCAGCCCATCGGTCATCGGGGTCGCACCGGCGACGGCGCGTTCCGGCATACTTGCCATAATCGACATACCAACGGCCACCACGGCGATAATTGGCGAGGTTTTGGAGAATAGTTTTTTCATTTTAGCCTTCTTGTTGTACGTTTTGCGTACTTGGCTATTTGGGTGTTTTTCGAATCACTACAAGGAATTCACAACCGTAGATTGGCCAACGATTTGGTGATTTTACCTGCTTTGTTTACGCCCCTGCCATGCGTTTTCAGCAAGTCTCGTTTTGGTAACTTAAAAAACTAATTTTAGTTGTTCCGTATACTCTCATTTCTACCAACCGGTAGTGATTTGGAAAGACCAATTCTTCGCCTTTGGCGCATTCGGCAACCACCACGGCGCCGGGCGCCAGCCAATTATTTTGTGCCAAGGATTCGAGGGCCGGCTCGATCAGGCCCTGATTATAAGGCGGATCAAGAAACGCCAACCCGGCCGGCGCCATGTTTTCGGGCGGTGCGCCAAGACGGCGCGCATCACGGCGGAACGTCTTGGCTTGGGTTTCGCCGAGTGCCGACAAATTTTCACGGATGGCGCTTTGGGCGTCCGATGAATTGTCGATCAACACCGCATGAACGGCGCCCCGCGACAAGGCTTCGAGGGCAAGCGCCCCGGTACCGGCAAATAAATCGACCACCCCGCAGTCTTCGAATTTTAGCCCCAAACCGTGGTTAAGAATGTTGAAGATTGCCTCGCGGATACGGTCGGATGTCGGGCGTGTACCCTTCCCCTTGGGCGCGTTTAAGCGCCGTCCTTTATTTTTTCCACCGACGATGCGCATTTGGGTTTGCCTTTTCCCAGCCCATTTGCTCGGCCAGGGTCTTTTGTTTGACCTCTTCGACTTCGCCCACGGCCAGCGCGCCCAATTGAAACGGGCCGTAGGCAACGCGGATCAAGCGATTTACACTAAGGCCTAGATGTTCCATCACTTTGCGAATTTCGCGGTTTTTGCCCTCAATCAAAGAGACGGTCAACCAAGCATTGGCGCCTTGCTGGCGGTCGAGCGCCGCGCGGATGGATTGGTAGCGCACCCCATCCACTTCGATGCCATCGGCCAGCGCCGCCAGCCTGGCCTCAACCACCCGGCCATGCACGCGCACCCGGTAGCGCCGCGTCCATGCAGTATCGGGATGCTCCAATTTGCGCGCGAGGCCGCCATCATTGGTTAGCAAAATCAGGCCTTCGGAATTGAGATCCAACCGTCCAACACTGATAACACGCCCCAACCGTTCCGGCAGACTATCGTATATGGTCGGCCGCCCTTGGGGATCATTGTTGGTGGTAATCTCGCCTTGCGGTTTGTGATAACGCCAAAGCTTTGCCGGCTCGATCAAAGGGATTGCCTCGCCGTCCAAAGTTATTTTTTCAAACCCGCTGACCACGACCGCCGGCGTCGTTAGAACCACGCCATCAACCGCCACCCGGCCATCGGCAATCAAGCGTTCGGCTTCACGCCTGGAACATAGGCCGGCGCGCGCCATCACCTTGGCGATCCGCTCGCCCTTAGGGGCCTCGATATTCGTTTCGGTCATACGTGCATCACTTTCTTGCGGCATCGACAAAGGCGGCAAATATGCGCACATCGCCGGGATCAATTTCAAATTCGGGGTGCCATTGCACGCCGAGGCAAAATCTTTGGCCGGGCGCTTCGATACCTTCAATTACGCTATCGGGCGCCCGCGCATTTATAATCATCGAGCCGGACACATCCTTCACCGCCTGATGATGGGCTGAATTGACGTTCATGCGCCCCGCCCCAACAATTTTTTTCAACAATGTCCCATCGGCAATTATCACTTCGTGACCGGCTTCGTCCCTGGGGTTGGGTTGTTCGTGTTCCAGCGCACCCGCCACTTCGTCGGGGATATGCTGGATCAGCGTGCCGCCCAATACCACCGCCAGCAATTGTTGACCACCACAAATGCCGAGCACCGGCATATCACGTTCCAGCGCGGCGCGGGTTATCGACATTTCAAACTGGGTCCGATCTTCCTTCAGCTTGATCGTTTCGTGGGGGCTGCCGCCGCCATAAAGGGCGGGGTCCACATCAAAAAAGCCGCCGGTGACGACCAGACCGGACACCGCGCCCAAAATCTCCGACGTCAAGTCTTGTTCGTGCGGCAAAATAATCGGCACTCCGCCGGCGCGCGCAATCGCCGAAGCATAATTCCGGCGCAGCGCATACCACGGAAATTTGGAATACCCACCTTCGTCTTCGGCATCGGCGGTAATACCGATCAACGGCTTGTGGAGGATTTGCGGGGTGTCATCGTTCATAGGTCCAATTTAGGCGCCGAGCGGGCGCACTGCAACGCCGGCAGCTTGACCATCACCGCGTCCTTCGCCACTTTGGCGCCATGAACGAGGACACCCTTCATCCCATGCGCCTGGCCCTGGATCAGGCCCACCAAGCCGAGGCAAGAGGCGAAGTGCCGATCGGCGCTGTGCTTGTGGACATTGAAAGCGGCGAAATTTTGGCCGCCGACGGCAACCGTACGCTCGAATTGAACGATCCGACCGCCCATGCGGAAATTTTGGTGATCCGTGCCGGTGGAGACAAATTAGGGGCGCAGCGCCTCGGCGCGTGTGATCTTTACGTCACGCTGGAGCCCTGTCCAATGTGCGCGGCCGCGATTTCCTTTGCCCGCATAAGGCGGCTTTATTTCGGCGCCTATGATCCAAAAGGCGGCG
>JABMOP010000603.1 GCA_013204125.1 Rhodospirillales bacterium
CACTTTTACCTTCGCGGACACGCCATCCGGCGGCAATTGGCGGGCCACTCGGCCGTGCGATCAGGGTCGACACCAAAACATCTTGTTTGCCGATGGGTTTGGCGCCGACGACATTAAATTGCTGTCCCGAATATCCGCCAAGCCGCCTGGAATAGGTGCGTAGCACGAATTGTTCAAAAAGTTCCAGATATTGATCGCGCTGTTCCAGCGACGTTTTACGCCAAGTCGATCCAAGCACGAAGCGGCCGATCAATTTCAGATCGAAATTTTCGGACAGCAATTTGCGCACGTCGGCTTCTTTTTGATCGAGCGTCGAGCCGGGTTTGTTTAAGGCGCTTGCCGAGCGCGCGCTCAAATCGCCGATGAATTTGGACGCGGCTTCCGGGGCCGTTGCCGAAGCCATTCCTGGTGCGGTCATCAATAAAATAAAGAGGACCGAAATTTTGATGTTCTGACGCAATTTATTCTTCCGCTTCAAAATTAAGACAAGGCCAACCAGACCACGTGCCTAGTATGCAGCCAGATTGTAACGATTAGGTTTAAAAATCGCAAATAATTGATCCATCATCCGAAATTGAAAAATCGGGACTTGCCGCTGATCCGTGATATTCCATCTCGAAACCGGCGGCGCGCTCATGTAAGATAGGGTCCATGAAAAATCCAATGAAGGTTAACGTCGTCGGCGGTGGGCCGAGCGGGCTATATTTTTCCATCTTAATGAAGCTCGCCGATGCGGCCCACGACATTACGGTGTTCGAGCGCAACCGCGCCGATGACACCTTTGGATTTGCCGTCGTTTTTTCCGATGAAACCCTCGGCAATTTTATGGGTCAGGACCCGGCCACCTACCAAGCCATCACCAAAGCCTTCGGGTATTGGGACGAGATCGAAATGCGCTACCGGGGGGAACGCATCCGCTCCGGCGGCCACGGCTTTTGCGGCATTTCCAGGATCGAGCTTTTAAACATCTTACAGGCGCGCGCGTTGGAGCTTGGCGTCACCCTAAAATTCGAGACCGAAATTACCGATTTCGAATCTTTGCGGGATGCCGATCTGGTGCTCGGCGCCGACGGCGTTAACAGCTTGGTGCGCGAAACCTATAAAGATCATTTCAAACCGCATATCGATTACCGCAAAACCAAATTTGTCTGGCTCGGCACGACCCAGGTGTTCGACGCATTTACGTTCATCTTCAGGCCCAACGAACATGGCTGGCATTATCTGCACGCTTACCGCATGGGCAAAAATCAATTCGGCGACCAAGGGTCCACCTGGATCTTGGAATGCCACGAAGACACCTGGAAAAATGCCGGTTTCGACACGATGAGCGAAGAAGAAATCGTCGCCTATTACGCGGAAATGTTCAAAGAAGAATTGGACGGCCATCCGCTGCTCGCCAACAGATCCAATTGGCGTAATTTCCCGGTCATTACCAATGAACATTGGTCTTACGAAAATATTGTTCTCATGGGCGACGCCGCCCATACGGCGCAATTTTCAATCGGTTCGGGCACCAAGATTGCTATGGAAGGCGCCATTGCCCTTGCCGGCGCCCTTGCCGATAACAACACCGTGCCGGATGCTTTGGCGGCCTATGAAGAGGCGCGCCTGAATGAAATTCAGCGTCTGCAAAGAACCGCCCTGGTCTCTTTGAGGTGGTACGAAGATGCCCGCCGCTATAACGATTTCGGGGCGGACCAATATACCTTCAGTTTCCTGTCGCGTTCCAAAAGCGTCACCTACGAAAACCTTCGGCTAAGGGATGAAGCTTACGGTAAAAACATCGATCATTGGTTCGCCGATATCGTTCGCCGGGAGCAAGGCATGGATTTGCCCGCCGGCGATCCGCCGCCGCCGATGTTCACGCCGTTTAAAATCGGCCCGATGATTGTGCAGAACCGCGTCGTCGTCTCGCCGATGTGCCAATACATGGCGACGGATGGAACGGTCGGCGATTGGCATCTGGTGCATCTGGGCGGGCTGGCCATCGGCGGCGCCGGCTTGGTCTTCACCGAAATGACCGACGTTTCGGCCGACGGGCGCATCACCCTTGGCTGCGCCGGGATCTATGC
>JABMOP010000604.1 GCA_013204125.1 Rhodospirillales bacterium
GCGCTGGACCGGGATTCCGGTTGAAAAGATGCTGGAGGGCGAGCGCGATAAACTGGTGCATATGGAAGACCGACTGGCCGAACGGGTGATCGGCCAATCCGAAGCCCTTTCTGCCGTTTCCAACGCCGTTCGCCGATCCCGCGCCGGGCTTCAAGATACCCAAAGGCCGTTGGGCTCGTTCCTGTTTATCGGCCCCACCGGTGTCGGTAAGACCGAATTGACCAAAGCCTTGGCGGCATTCTTATTTGACGATGAAACCGCCATGCAGCGCATCGATATGTCCGAATTTATGGAAAAACATTCGGTCGCCCGCCTGATCGGCGCGCCGCCGGGTTATGTCGGCTACGAAGAAGGCGGCATGTTGACCGAAGCCGTCCGCCGCCGTCCCTACCAGGTCATCTTGTTCGACGAAGTGGAAAAAGCACATCCGGACGTCTTCAACGTCTTGTTGCAAGTTTTGGATGATGGGCGTTTGACCGACGGCCATGGGCGGACGGTGGATTTTAGAAATACGATTATCATCCTGACCTCTAACCTCGGCGGTGAAATCTTGGCCAATCAGGAAGAAGGCCATGATTCAACCGAAGTGCGCGGCGAAGTGATGGAAATTGTGCGCGGCGCCTTCCGCCCGGAATTCATCAATCGGCTTGACGAAATCATTCTTTTCCACCGGCTGTTCCGCGAACATATGGGCGCCATCGTCGATATTCAATTGGAACGGTTGGCCGCCAGATTGAAAGATCGCAATATCAAGCTTGAATTGGACGGCCCGGCCCGCGCCTGGCTCGGCGAGACCGGGTATGATCAGGTCTATGGGGCACGGCCCTTGAAACGCGTGATCCAGCGCAATCTTGAAAATCCACTGGCCAATATGATTTTGGATGACAGCATCCGCGACGGCGAAACCGTCATCATTGGCGCCGGTAAAGAAGGCTTAACCGTCAACGGTAAAGAGATCGAAGCCGAAGCGGCTTGAAGCCTGGATTATGATTACTCAAATCCGCCGTGCTCCGGCCAGTCCGGGTATCGGGAAGATATCGAATACGCCGCCCTGGATCAGCCGCGTAAATCGGGTGATGACGAATTGGGATTTTTATTTGATAGGCTCTCTTGGCTGCGCTTCCTCATCCTGAGGCGCGCTCCCGAAAAGAGTGTGTCTTGAAGGACGACGTAGGGGGAACGGGCGGCCTCGTCCTTCGCCGGGCTCGAGATGAGGCTAGACGAGTTTGCCCCTACTACTTCGCCTTCTTCGCAACCTCAGTCGGTTTGGGCGCCTGTTTCGGCAGGGCCGCGTATGTCAATTGAACGCCGGCCAGGGTCGTTTGGAATTTTTTCAGATCTTTGCCCTTAAGGGCCTCTCCCGACGGCAATTTTAGGCGGCGCGGATTTAGTTGGCGGCCACCCCGTAAAACTTCGTAGTGAAGATGGGGGCCGGTGGACCGGCCGGTCGTGCCGACATAGCCAATCACCTGACCTTGTTTAACCCGAGAGCCGGGCGTTGCCGTGCGCGCAAATCCTTTCATGTGGGCATAGGCGGTGGATTATTCTGAATTGTGGCGGATGCGAATGTATTTACCGTAGGCGCCTTTACGGGCGCGGTAGACAATTGTGCCGCTGCCGGCGGCATAAATTGGCGTTCCGCGCGCTGCGGCAAAATCCAAACCCTTGTGCATTTTGGTGTAGCCGAGAATTGGGTGGCGGCGGCGGCCATAGCCGGACGACAAACGGGCGCCATCAATTGGCGTTCGCATCAACGCTTTCCGAGCGCTTTTGCCATGATCATCGAAATAGTCGATCCGGCCCTTATCGGTGGTGAACCGCGTAAGCGGTGTCGATTCGCCGCTTAAAATCAGATCGGCGTAGAGAATATTTCCGTGACGGGCGAAATTTCCGTCTTCGTCAAATAGACCTTCATACATCACTTTGAATTCATCACCGGGACGGATGCCCCGTTGGAAATCTACATCCCAGGAATAAATGCGGATCAATTCCATCAACATGGCCGGGGCGATGCCGGCCCGGATGGCGGAATTATAGAGATTGTCTGTGATTTCACCTTCGGCGCGAATTTGGCGGCGCTCGATTGCGCGCTTGGCTTTGGTGGCGGCGAATTTATCTTTGACCCGGTGGACGCTGATTTCTTCATAAATCGTCGGCTGAAAGATCAGGCTTAAGAATAACGGATCGGCCTCGTCCCTTTCTTGGAAATTCAGATTTAAATTCTGACCGGGCCGGATGCTCTTTGGACTGTAATGTTGAGAGAGCGCGGCAATTGCGTTGCGGGCATCGTTGCGGGGGATTCCGGCCTTCACCAGGAGCGTCATTAAAGTATCGCCCTTTTGCACCGATACCATTTTTTCAATGATCGCCGGGCGAGGGACGATCGGCGGCGGCAGATATTCCCGCAAGACGGTGCGGTTCAAACCGTCCAGCGATGGAGCCTTGGGCGACGGCAAAGCGGCGTCTGACGATGGCGCCAGATCGATCACCCATAAAGGGATCAATGCTGCCAGCACAATAAGCGCTGTTGCTGGAACGCGGCCCAGATGCATTTCGCCTCCCGCCTTCTTACCTGAAGCACGGATAATTGATTTATCGGCAATGGACCGAAATATTCGGCTTCCCCCATTGAACAATGGCGAAATTAAATGTTTCACCCAATCTGTCAAGATTGGTCTCCCCCAATTCGATGACTCGGAACAATCATGTGCGGACAATACTTAATGCTTTCTTTCTAACAGAGGCCATAAGTCCCGAAAAACACACTAAAAAACATATTTAGTGCATATGAGTGGAAATTGCCAGTTTGCGCGCGTGATTATCCGTCCAGACAATTAATTAATCTCTATTAAGTTAATTTATTGCATAGAGTGCCGTAAATCATCATTTTATTAATTAACTAATATATGTATAATTTTATTTAATTATTTAATTTCAATGAGTTATGGTAAATATATAATCCTTTTTCTAAACCAGATCAAAAAACAACTTTGGTGGTTGTCCCCTTGCCGCCCTTCACTCCAAGGCGTATATAGCCAAAATATGAGCAATGACGGAAACATAAACGCGGGCGAAGAGCGACCGGCCTTAAGCGCCCCTGGCGGCGCCAAGGAATTGTTGCTTCATTCCTGCTGTGCGCCCTGCGCCGGCGACGTGATGAACGAGATTACCCGGTCCGGCATTGATTACACCATCTTGTTCTATAACCCGAACATTCACCCAGCGGCCGAATACGAGCTGCGCAAAGACGAGAACAAGCGCTATGCGGATGAATTGGGCATCCCCTTCGTCGATCTGGATTATGACACCGAAAATTGGCATAGCCGCATCCAAGGCTATGAAAACGAGCCCGAACGCGGCCACCGCTGCACCCTGTGCTTCGATATGCGGTTCGAGCGCACGGCGCTTTACGCCGCCGAACATGGGTATGGGCTGATTACGTCGACCCTCGGCACGTCGCGCTGGAAAAATATGGATCAGATTAATGAATGCGGCACGCGGGCGGCGGCGCGCTATCAGAATATGGAATACTGGACCCATAATTGGCGCAAAAAAGGCGGCGCCAACCGCATGATCGAAATATCCAAAGAACAACGCTTCTATCAGCAGGAATATTGCGGCTGCGTCTATTCTTTGCGCGACACCAATCAACACCGCCGCGCCCAAGGCCGCAGCCCGATTAAGATCGGCGAAAATTATTACGGCGATGACGGCGCGGGGTAACGCCGGCTAACCCCCGCAAAAAATAATATCTCCGCCAACTTTCCCAATCTGAAAAATCTGCTAGCATTGGGTCTAAATTCAACCGGCCCCGACAAGTAAGGGCCAGCGGGGAGTAGATCATGGCGCAAAAATCTGAATTCGATTTCGAAGAATATCGCCTGCGCGGTTTCGTCAAGCGCATCGTCGATATGGATGAAGTGGAAATCCACGACGAAGCGGTAGCGCTCACCAAAATGAGCGAAATCATCGAAGCTTCGCCCAAAGCTGTCTTGTTCAATAACGCCGGGCCGGAAGGCCACGAAATTATCGCCAAATCCATGGGCAGCCGCAGACGCATCGCCGCCGCGTTCGGCACCACCTACGACAAGGTGCTGGACGAATATCACGCCCGCCTCGCCAACCCGCAAGAAGTGGTTGAAGTTCCCGGCGACGAAGCCCCGGTGCGCGAAATTGTCCTGACCGGCGACGATATCGACCTGACGCGCCTGCCCTTCCACCCGCAGCACGAATTTGACGGTTCTTGCTATATCAGTTGCGGCATCGACTACACCATCGATCCCCAGACCGGGCGCTCCAATGTCGGCAGCCGGCGCCTCTCGCTTCGCAATAAAACCCAAACCGGCACCAATATCACCGCGCCGTCTGACCTCAAACGCATGTACACCGCTTGCGCCGCCCGGGGCGAAGCCCTGCCGGTCACCTTCACCATCGGCGCGCATCCCTTGGACATGTTCGCCGCGACCACACGGCTACCGGGTGATGAAGTAAACCTCGTTGCGACATTCCGCGGCAAGCCGGCGCCGGTCGTCAAAAGCCTGACCAATGACATCAAAGTGCCGGCCGATGCGGAAATGATATTCGAAGGCTATTTCGATGAACGCGGCTATGTCGAACCGGAAGGCCCGTTCGGCGAATATATGGGGTATTACGGCTCGATCCATATGGACCCGGTGTTCACCTGCACGGCCATCACCATGCGCAAAGACGTCATGCACCAGACCTTGCTTCACGGGTCCGCCTTTTCACTGGATAGCAGCGACGGCGCGGTGATGTCGGCGATGCGCACCGAAGCCGCGGCCATGAAAATCCTGCGATCGGCGATTTCGCAACCGACCGCCGTTTTCCTGCGCGAAACATCCGGCGGCGCCAACACCTTACGCATATCCATGAAACAGAACCGCATCGGCGAAGCCAGGAGCGCCATCCACGCCCTGTTCGGCGGTATATTGCCGTTGAAACATGTCTATGTATTCGACGACGATGTCGATATTTACAACGATCTCCAGGTCGAATGGGCGATGGGCACCCGTTTTCAGGCGAACGAAGACATTGTCTTGCTGGAAGGCATGCGCGGGATGACCATGGACCCGTCGCTCAAAGGCCGGCCGACCGGCGCCAAAGCCGGTTTCGATTGCACCAAGGAAATGGGCCGCGACAACGATATCCCGCTGACCCGCTGCGCCGCCAAAATTTTCGATGGCCCGGCGCGTTTCCAGACCGTCGAACAAGCCCTCGAAGCGGGGCCGATGTTCTATGCGCATATCGTCGAAGCCTTGGGTTCCGACGACGGTCGCGAAATTGCAATGGCTTTGGACGGACTCCGCCAAGACGGCAAGCTCGGCCGTGACCGGGACGGCAAATACCACCTGTCGGCGGCGGATAAAGGCACCACCGGCATCGTCGGCGCCATGTACCACGATCCCAACGACGGCGCTTAAAAACGGACTGCTTTGATTTAGGTCAAAGACAAAGCCATGCAGGCACTCGAAAACTACTTAAGTTAGAGGCGCATTTCGGGCGGCACGATCGCCGGCCCGTTGCGCTACGGTGTTGAATTAAAAAAATTAAGGAGCAAGACAACATGGGAGCGAGCCCGCAAAAAATAAAAGACCACGGCGCCCTCGGCGCGATGACCGGCGAGCGGTATATCAAAAGCCTGCAAGACGGGCGCGAAGTTTTTATCGACGGCGAAAAAGTCGCCGACGTCACCAAACATCCGGCGTTCAAGGACATGGTCTATGAGATGGCCCGCGTCTATGACCTGCAAAATTCCGACAAATACCGAGACGAGATGACCTTCTTCGACGAAGAATCCGGGGTGCGCTCTTCGATTTCCTGGATGCTGCCGAAATCGGCCGACGAGTTGAGGATGAAGCGCGTCAATTCGGAACATTGGAACCTCCATACCTGGGGCCAATTGGGACGTAGCCACGATATCCTGGCCCCCTACATCATCGGCTCGCTGCACAAGAAAGATGATTTTTCGGCGGTCAAAAACCCCCATTGCGATTTCGGCGAAAACCTCGAAAATTATTACAAATACTGCATGCAGAACGATTTGTTCCTGACCCATGCCTTGGGCGATCCGCAAGTTGACCGGTCCGAAACGGAACAGAACGAACAACGCGGCACCGGCGAAGATCTGGAAGTCGCCTTGCATGTAATCGAAGAAACCAAGGACGGCGTCATCGTCACCGGCGGCAAACAGTTATCGACCGCCGCCACCCACGCCAACGAATGTTATGTGTCTTTGTCGGCGACCTTTGCGCGCCGCAACGATCCCAATTGCGTGCTGGCTTTTTCGATCCCGCAGAATACGCCCGGCTTAAAAACATTGGCGCGGGAACCGATATCGCGCTGGCACGGCACCTGGGGCCATCCATTCCGCATGTTGGATGAGCAAGATTGCATGTTGTTCTTCGATCACGTGTTGGTGCCGTGGGACCGCCTGTTCATGCTTTATGACGCCTCGCCGATGGTCAAGATGCTGGGCGCCGGCGGCGGCAGCGTCAATTTCAACTTCCTCGGCTGGTCAAATTTGTGCCGCGCCTATGTGCGCATGCGCTTGATCACCGCCGTCGCCTCCATGGTCGCCGAAGCCGTCGGCGTCATCCAGTTCCGCGAAGTGGCCGCCAAGCTCGGCGAAATGGTCACCTATTGCCAGGTCTGGGAACACGCCATGGAAGGTATGGAACATGTCGCCGGGCCAAGCCCGTCCGGCCAATGGGCGCTCGGGCCGGGCCGGGGGCTGCATATCTGGTTTGCCCAAACTTCGGCGCGCATGACAGAACTCCTGCGCCAGATTTGCGGATCGGGCATCATCATGCAGCCGAGCGAAAATGATCTCGCCAACCCGGAAATCCGCCAATATCTGGACAAATATATGCGCGGCAAGGACGTCGATGTGGAATATAAATCGCGGCTGTTCCGCGTTGCCCATGATTTGGCGGCCTCGTCGTTCGGCCTGCGCCAGGACATTTACGAGTATTGGCACGGCGGCGATCCAAACCGCAACCGCATCAATCTTTTCCGCTCCTACGATCGATCGGACATGATCGACCGGGTCAAGGAGCTGATTTCCCAACCGCTCGCCCACGGTGACGCCAAAATCGAATAGGCGGCGCGTAATTTTGATAAGGGGCCGTTCGCGGAAACGCGGGCGGCCTTTTTTTAATCGAATTCCGTATCCCGGTAGGGTGCGGTGGCGCCCATGGATATGCCGGTGCCGCTGATATAGCTGGCTTTGTCGGAGGCGACGAAGGCGATCACTTCGGCGACTTCGCGGGGCAGCGCCGGGCGGCCCCAGGGATGTTCTTTGTAATAATCCCGCCAGCGATCGGCGTCGCCGAATTCTCGTTCCGCGCGCCCTTTCCAGATGCCGACGATGCGGTCGGTTTCGGTTGCCGCCGGATTAACCGCGACGACGCGCACGCCGCGTTTGAAACTGGCAAGCCCCAAGGCCTTGTTGACGGCGATCAAGGCTGCGTTCCCGGCCGAGCCGGCGATATAATCGACGACCGGATTTTCGCCCGCTTCGCCGATCACATTAACGATGACGCCGGCGCCTTTTTTGACCATCACCGGATAGACGGCGCGCATGAAATTGATATAGCCGAAAACTTTTAAGTCCCAGGCCTGCCGCCAGGTTTCTTCATCGACCTGGGTAATGCCGCCGCCGGGAACGGAACCGGCGTTATTGACCAGGATATCGATTTCATCGCCGGCCAGGGCGATCAATTTATTCTGCGCCCCGCCATCGGCTAAATCGCCGGCGAAGATGCGCACATCGGTGCCATGAGCGGCGTGCAAAGTTTCCGCAGTTTCGTTCAAAAGTTTTTCGTTGGTGGCGGTGAGGATCAGGCGGCAGCCTTCTTCGGCCAAGACGTCGGCGGCGGCGCGGCCGATGCCGCGGGATGCCCCGGTGATAACGGCAAGCCTGCCGGTCAATCCTAAATCCATGATCTATTCCCTTCTTGATTTTATAAGTTTTAGTTTCGTTTGTTTATGCGCTTTGGACTCGGCAGCAAAAATAATCAGCGCCGCAAATCTATAGACCCCATGCACGAATTTCCCATAAGGCAGGGTGACGAACAACGCCAACACGACGCCCAAATGAGCCGCCAGCAGAACCCCCATCATGGTTGTTTCGCGCATAGCCAGCAACAAAAGCCCGGTGGCCGAGGTTAACAGCAGCAACCAGATGAACCCCCATTCCATCGGCCGCGCGTCGGTATAGGCGGGCGCTTTGTCTTCGGCCAATTTCTGGCGCATCAAACCAAGGCAGCCGACCACCATGGCAGTGCCACCCAAGGTGCCGAGGATCACCGGCAGGCTGAAATAGGCATAGGGCGCTTCGCGCCCAAGCACATGGTCATAAAATGCGGCGACGGTGGTGGCGGCAAAGGCTGCGAAAAATCCATACATGACGAAATGGTGCAACCAGCGCCGTTCTGCCGAAAATTTTTCGCCGGGGAAATTACAGCCCGCGCCGCCGCCTTTGAGATTTTCCATCGTGAGCACATCGGCAAGCGCACTCAGACCGGGCCGCAGTCCCGCCTGCGCCGGCGCGCCCTTAAGGAAGCGCATGAAACCGATCAGCAATGAGAGAAGCACAAACAACCCGGCGGCGCCCGCCACACCGACCATGATATTTTTAGGGATAACCGCGTAGAACGCGCCTTCGCCGGTATGCGCCGCCGCCCAAATTCCTGCGTCCTGCAAAAGAACCGCCAACACCAAAACCAGCGCCAGCCCGCCGGCCAGGGCCAGGGCCGCCCACGTCCCGGCCCGGCGATAAAGCCCGGCGAAAGATTGTGGCCAGGCATAAGCGGCATAGCTCTGCACCCTTAAATCGGCGAAAATTTCCGGCACGTTGACGGCGAATTCATGGGGCGGCGCAAATTGGCAGGCGTAATAACAATCCCGGCAATTATGGCAAAGATTGGCCAAGTAAGTGAGATCGGGTGCGGTAAATTCGCGGCGCAATTCCATCGCCGGGAAAACCGCGCAATAGCCTTCGCAATAGCGGCAGGCGTTGCAGATTTCCATCATGCGCCGAGCCTCATCGAGGCTTGTGGATTTGATCATTTCATTTGAGGGCATAGCCGGCCGCCTCCCGCCCGGCGATGCGGCCAAAAACCGTGCCGATGGTCATGCCGAAACCGGCCAGATAACCTTGGCCCAGAATATTGCCGCTCATCAATTCGCCGGCGGCATAGACGCCGGGGGCGATAGTACCGCCGCTCATCTGCACCCGCGCCGCCGCGTCAATGCGCGCGCTTAGATAAGTAAAGGTGATGCCCGGCGCCAGCGGGTAGGCGCAATACGGCGGCGTATCGATGGGCCGCGCCCAATTGGTTTTGTCGATTGCCAATCCAACCGTCCGGCAGCCGTCCAGAATTTCGGTATCCAGCGTTCCGGGCCCAACCGCCGCGTTATAATCGCCAAGCGTTTTTTCCAAAGCCGCCGGATCGACGCCGATTTCGCCCGCCAGCCCGCTGATGGTGTCCGATGTGTGCGGCGGATAAATCGACGGCATGAACAGCGGCACCGCCTTGGCGTCTATTATCGAATAGGCGATTTGCCCCGGTTGCTTGGCGATCAACCGCCCCCAGATGGCGTAGCGCTTGGGCCAGAAATCTTCGCCTTCGTCATAAAAACGAACCCCATCCCGGTTGACCATGACGCCGAAGGGCACCGAATCGGAGCGGCTGACGATGCCGGCATCGAATTTCGGCACCCGCGCATCGATGGCGACCGCATGGCATTGGGTTGGATCGCCGATCATTTCGGCGCCGCCCTCCATCAGGGCGCGCAAAGAGTGCCCGGTGTTGAACGGCGATCCACGGACGATGAAATTTTCGGCCGCCGGCCCCCAGGCCTCGGTCAGCCACGGAATATTGGCTTCGAAGCCACCGCTTGCTGCGACCACAGATTTTGCCGGGATCTGTTCATCGCCAACCACCACATGACGAAAGCCGTTTTCATCGAAGGCCAAGCCGGTGACTTCAGCCTCATAGCGGACAGCGACGCCAAGTTTTTCGGCGCAGGCAAACAGCGCGTTGACCAACGCTTTGCCGCCGCCCAGAAAAAACGCGTTGGAATGAGACAGTTGCAAAGTGCCGCCAAGGGCCGGTTGAAACCGAACCCCCCGCGCCCGCATCCAATCGATGGCGTCTTCGGACAATCGAATACATTGCCGCGCCAAGGCTTCATCGGTTTTGCCGCCGGTGACGCGCATAAGATCATCCAAGAATTCATCTTCCGCATACGGCCCGGTCATGATGTCGGTGGCGGCATTGTGCATATAGCGAATGTTCCGCACATGGCGCGAATTTCCGCCGCGAAATTCACGTGGGCTGGCTTCGAGCAGGGTGACGGCCGCACCGGCTTCGGCAGCCGAAACGGCCGCACACAACGCCGCATTGCCGCCGCCGACAACTAAAACATCGCATTGATTATTGGATGGGCTCGAACGCACCCGATGCCTCCCGCTTTATTTTGCGCGAACGGTATCAGCTTGGGTGGGGGGCATCAACGCGGGGGAAGCCCTGGATTACCCGGATAAACCGGGTAATGACGCAGGGGGGGGAGGAACATAAACCATAATCGTCATACCCCGGCTTGTCCGGGGTATCCAGGAAGCTGTTAGATAAGGGTGTCATACATGTCTGACCAATTCGGGTTTTGCGCTTCGATCACATTCAATTTCCACTGACGCGGCCAATGCTTAATGCGCTTATTCCCGGCGAATGGCGTCAACAATGCTTTCGTGCCGCTCGGCATAAACGAGGCACTTAAGACCATGCGTCTTGGTAAAACCACCAACCAATCCAGATTTATGCTCCCATGCTCTGCGCGCGATGCTTGACGTAACGCCGACGTAGAGTGTCCCGTTCTTCTTATTGGTCACAATGTAGACCCAGCCGCCGTTAACCGTTCTTACCCCAATTTGAACTCCGGATTATAGATCAGCCCGATGACGTTGCCCCACGGGTCTTTTAACGACGCCACCATGATTTCGCCGCCGACATTGGTCGGGGCGGTGTGTTCGGTGGCGCCTAACCCGATGAACCATTCCACTTCTTCGGTGATGTTGTCGACGCCCCAATAGGTAAGCACGTTGTCGGTTTTTTTCGCCGCCGGTTCATCATCCGCCATCAGGCCGAGTTCGAACCCGGCGATGTTGAAACCGACATAGAACGGTTCGTCAAAATAGGGCTGCGTCTGGAACGCCTTGGCGTACCATGCTTTGGCTGCGGCCAAATCGCCGGTTTTGTAGATGGTGGTCCGAAGACCCTGGATCTGTGACGCCATTCTTTTGCTCCCTTAAATCTTTGCTCCCTTGCGGGCCAGAGAAGTTAGACTATATAGAACAAAAAGGAAACAAAAAAAGTATTACCACAGAGATCACAGAGTTGGTAAATGATGATAAATGATGACGAATGACGATGATTTTCGCCAAAACCTTAAAATATGTCGCATGCCACCCCAACATATTGTGGCGCCGATTTAAAAAAGCAGAGAGGATTTCTCCATGACACGGTTCGAGCCCATAAGCCGCCGCGATATGAACACGGAACAGGCACGCGTCTATGACGAAATCGAGGGCCGCGGCGGGCGTCTGGGCGGGCCGTATCAAGCCTTGATCCGCATCCCGGCGTTCATGACCTTGCAACAACAAATGGGCGATTATTTGCGCGCCAATAATTTGAGCGACCGGGAACGGCAATTGGCGACCCTCACTGCGGTGCGCGCCGCGTCCGCCAAATATGCCTGGGCGGTGCAGGTGCGGGCTTCGCATGCCGCCGGCATCGATCAGGCCGTCATCGACGCCATCAACGAGCGCCGCGCGCCGGACCTTGGCAGCGAGAGCGATCGGGTGATTTTCGATGTCGCCAAGGAGCTGGCCGAAACCCGCGGCCTCAGCCAGAGCACCTACGAGGAGGCGGAACGCATCTTGGGGCTGGATCGGTTGACCGATGTTGTGGTGACGGTCGGTTTCTACGGCATGGTGGCGACCACCCTCAACGCCTTTGATATTTCGCCGCCGGATGATGCCCCGGCCCGGTTGGTTTGATCGCCGGAGGCTACGCCCTGGCCAGAATCGAAAACTTGACGCCGACCGCGGCGGCAATGCCGAAAAGCACGATGACGATGCCGGCGATTTCCACCGGGGCGGGAATTTCGCCAAGCAGGGGAACGGCGAGGAGCGTCGCCAAGACCGGCACCATGGCGACCGAAAGAGCGGTGCGCGCCGCGCCCAGAACCGGGATGGCGCGCATGTATAAAACGGCGGCGAAAATGCCGAGGAACACGCATTGATAAATCGCCTGCACCGCCCAATCGGATATCGGCAGGCGCAAAACAACGGGATCAAAATAAATAAAATAAAGGGGCGCAAAGATGACGAGATTAACGACGGCAACGGCGCTGAGCGCCAGCACCGCATCGATGCGCCAGGCGCGCACCGCCACGGTGAACAGGCCCCACATGAACCCGGCGGTGAGGAACAACAGATCACCCCGCCAGGCGCCGGGCTCGGCAGCGCCAAAGCCGCCCCAGCCCATGACCGCGAGGCCGGCCAATATGAGGACCAACCCGGCGACGCGCCCGAACGTCAATCGATCGCCCAGGAGGATCCAGCCGAGGAGGGCCGTAAACATCGGCATGGTGCCTTGGGTGAAGACCGTGCCATGGGCGACCGGGGCCAATGTGAGCCCGCCGGTCATCAGCAAATTGAGCGCGGCGCCGCCGAGCAGCGCCAGAACCAGCCCCCGCCGCCAGCCGATACCGCAGAGGGTCAGCGGGTTATTTGCAAAGAATATAGGGGCCAGGAGGAGCGCCGACGAAAAGCGGAAAAAAGTCAGATCCGCGGGCGTAAATTCGCCTTTAAGACCAAACCGGGACAACAGATAGAACCCGGCAACGGAAAGGGCGGCAAGGGTGCTGGAGACAATAGCGGTGCGCGGGGTGACCACGGCGCCGACTTTAAAGACATCGAAAAGAGGCTTAAAAAACAAGAGACCGGGCCGGCAGATAAATATTCATGCCTCGTTAAAAACCGCTAAGGCGTTCAATTCAAGACATTATTATTTCGGCTGAACCTATTTGAAAAATTAACTACTAATTTCGACAAACCGGTGTACAAATAAAAAGTGCGGGGGGCTGTTTGCCGGGTCCGGCGTACCAGGGGTTAGCACGTTTGCGGCAGCCGAGTGGAGTTAAGTTGTGCATTTGTACGAACGGCCCGATCTGGTTTCCAGATCCGTTATCTGGGACATGCAACGGCGTTACTATTTGGGGCAAGGCCATGCGGCCTGGAAGTCGGCGCCGGGCGCGCCGCTGCAGATGAACGCCAATGCTTTTGTTGCGCGCGCCTATAGCGAGATCATTCTAAATTTTATCCGGGGTTGCGGCGGCAAAGACCCGGTCACCGTGGTCGAAATCGGCGCCGGCTCCGGGCGGCTCAGCTATCTTCTATTGAAACAGCTATTGCGTTCATATGCCGGCGGCGATCATCGGCAACCTGATCCTAATTTCCGCTACGTGATGACCGATTTTGCCGAGGCCGCGATCGACGCCTGGGACGCCAGCAAGGTGTTCAAACCTTTCATCGATCAAGGGGTTTTGCGCTTCGCTTTGTTCGATGCCGACAAGCCGCGCACGGCGGCCAATTTTTTCTCGGGCGGCGAAGTCCTGCGCTGGGATGGCCCGGTGGTGGTTATCGCCAATAACGCGGCCGATAATCTGCGCCAAGATGTGTTCCGGGTCTCGAACGGGGAATTGCTTGAAGTCAGGGCGGCGGTGGCTTCGGACCAGGAACGGGATATGGAAGACCCCGATATTCTTAAACATGTCACGCTGACCCAGGAAACCGGACCGGTCGGCTACCCCTATTACGAAGAGCCGGAACTGGACCGTATGCTGCGCGAATATTCCGCCGCCCATGAAGAAGCGACATTTTCTGTACCGATCGGCATGATCCGCTGCATCCGCGCTTTTGAAGGCCTCTCCGATGGCAGATTCTTGGCGCTGGTCGGTGATAAGGGGTGCCACAGTGACGGCAGCCAGGCGGGTGATCCGGGGCCAATCCCCCGCGAAGGCGGCATATCGCTCTGCGTCAATTTCGAGGCGCTATGCGGTTGGGCGGCGGCGCAAGGGAACATCCACCATGTCAGCAACGATGCCGACCGGCGTTTCCTGATTGCGGGTATTTGTTCCGACGATGCCGAGTTAAGCGAAACCCGCCACGTGATCGGAGACATAATCGGCCGGTTCAGCCCCGGCGATCTTTCGATCTTGCTGGACGATGCCGAGCCGGAACGATCAGATCTTTCCATGCGCACCATGCTCGCCCTTCTAAGGCTGGCAGAATTCGATTCCCAAATATTGCTAAAATTTCGGCGAAGAATTTCTGAATTGGCGGAAGACGCGCCGCTCGAACTTCGCGCTCAATTGAAAGACTGCTTAGGCCGCGTGTGGGAGGCCCATTATCCGCTGGACGCTGACCGCGACGTCGCCTACGCCATCGGCCGTGTGCTTGAAGCGCTCGGCGATGAGGCGGCGGCGATTGGCTATTATCTCCGCTCGGTCGTCGAACGCGGCGCCGGCGCCGGCAATCTTTTCCGTCTGGCGCGCTGTCACGAAAAACTGAAAGATACGGTCATGGCTACCGCCTACGCCGACAAATGCCTGGACGCGGATCCCAATCATTCAGCCTCAGAGGAAATGCTGGATCGTCTTTTCGCCGCGCAATAAGGCAAAGGGGGCTTGGGCTTTACGCTCCCCATACGGCATCGGCGACTTCGACCACCAGGGCGAGCTTGGCTTCCTGGTCGCTTGTCGTCACCGGATTGCCGGATACAGCGCTGGCAAACCCACACTGAGGACTGATCCCAAGATTTTCCAAGGGCAGGTATTGGGCCGCCTGATCGATCCGGCGTTTTAGCGCGTCGATGTCTTCAAGTTCCGCCACCTTGGAGCTGATGAGGCCGAGGATCGCCATTTTATCGCTGGGAATATGGGCAAGGGGCGCAAAATCGCCGGCCCTCGGGCTGTCATATTCTAGGAAGAACGCATCGACATTGACTTCCTGGAACACTCGCTCGGCGACATATCCGTAACTGCCCTCGGTCAACCAGTGGCCTTTGAAATTGCCGCGGCAAATATGCATAGCTGCGGTCATGCCCGCGGGCCGACCTTCAAGGCAGGCGTTAAACAGCTTGATGTAATGATCGACATAGGCGTCCGGGTCTTCGCCGTTTGCCCGGATGCGGTCTCTTAAGTTTTCATCGCACAACATCACCAACGGCACTTCGTCCAACTGGATATAGGTGCAGCCGGCGGCGGCCAAATCAGCAATTTCGCCCTGAAATATCTTTGCCAGGTCATTGAAATATTGATCGCGGCTATCGTACCCGGCATCGGTCACGGAACTCGCTTGATCCCAAAAATGGAGGGTCGGCGGCGACGGCAATGTGATCTTAGGTGTATTCTTGGTAGCGCTCCTGAGATACTCAAATTCAGATACCGATAGAGGTCCATTCCGTTTGATTTGGCCGGTGACGTGCGGCGCCAGGAAATGCATTTGGTGGCCGCTTTGATCGGTGAAATCGAAACGCGCTTCGGCCACATCCAGCCCGCCGATCCCTTCGACGAAATGCGCCCAATAAGAGGCGCGCCTAAATTCCCCATCGGTAATTGATTTCAGCCCGACGCGTTCCTGCAAGGCGATGGCGCCGTCAACGGCTTGGTCTTGGATGGCGGCAAACCGATCATCGTTAATATGCCCGGCGGCGCGGTCTTTGAAGGCTTGGCGCAATTCCGCCGGGCGCAACAAGCTGCCCACATGATCGGCATGGAACGGTGGGTTTAGTTTAGCCGGCACGACGATTGGTCCCCTATTCGACTTCCATATAGGCATAGCCCTTGATTTGCAGGGCGATCAGGTTTTCAAAACTATTGTCGACCTGATCGATATATTCGATCACGTTGGCCGAACTGATTTTTGTGCCCTTTCTCGCAATCCCGCAAGACCGTACCGGAATTCCGGCATCGACCAATGCCTTCAAATTTGCTTGCGCTTGGCCCATATCCTTAACGGGTTTTTTGGATTTTTCGAACTTGGTCCCGATCAGGGTCTTGGTGATAAATTTAGAAGCGCCGCCCCGGATCAACACGATAAATTTGGGCGTGATGCCTTTTTTACGGAAGCCTTCCGCGGTTTGGCGAATAAGGCCCATCCGCAGATTGAAATTTTTTTCATCCCCGGTACTCACATCCCAAACGGTTTTCGCTTCCTTGATACCGCCGAGATCAATCATCGTACCGGCGGCGGATGCTGGTGTCCCAGCCGCAAAAATAAATACGAGAGCAACCAGGGTCAGTAAAAATCTAATAGACATGACGCGTTCCTCCTGCAATTTCGGGTTCGGCCATAACGGCCATCGTTCTATAATACCAGAAACAGTCTGAAATGGCCTCGTCTATCAACGCGAAATTTCTAAACCGGCGCCCGGCGGTGCAACGGTGCCGAACCGAAGCCCGTAATCCACTTTCATCACTTCGCCGGTCATCAGATCGGTGCCGTCGATAAACCAAACCAGAATTTCGGCGATTTCTTCCGCCGTTGCAGCTTTTCGCACCGGCGTGGTCTCCGCCATTTCTTTGACTCGCTCAGCGTAGCGTTCGCTGCCCAGGACATTTTCCATCCAGCGGGTTTGGATGAACCCAGGGCAAACCGCATTGACCCTGATCTCCGGCTTTAACTGGCGGGCCAGCGACAAGGTCAGCGAATTAAGCGCCCCTTTGGACGCCGCATAGGCCATCGAGGAACCTTCACCGGTCAGCGCGCCTAAAGCCGACATATTGACGATAGAGCCATTGCCGGCGGCTTTCATGTGCGGCGCGACGGCGCGCACCATTTGATAAGCGCCGATCAGATTAACCGCATAAACATCGTGAAAATCTTGGGCATTCAAGGCATCCAAATCCCCCGGCGGTTGGGCCTTGGTGCGCCCGGCATTGTTGATGAGCGCATCGATGCGCCCCCATTTATCCATTGCCGCTTGGACCATCGCCTTACAGTCTTCGTCTTTCGACACATCGGCGCGTATTAATAACGCTTGGACGCCCAAGGCTTCGCATGCCGCCGCCGTCGCCGATGCTTCCGCTTCGCTTTTGGTATAATTAACCACCACATTGCAGCCCTTGGACGCCAACAAGCGTACCGCAGCCGCACCGACACCGGTGGCCGATCCGGTCACAATAGCCGCGCCTCCGGAAATATTCATGCTCGCTCTCCATTTTAAAAATTCGCTGCCTATTAAACCCTAAAGAACGGACGGGTGGAACAGTTCTTCCGGCCTATAGATGCGATCGGATATGCCTTGTTCGAACGACCAACGCGCCTGCGCGGTGAGTGTGGCGAGGTTTTTTTCCAATCCGTAAGGCCAGAAATCATCGCCCATAAGCGTTTTCGTTTCTTCCGCTTCGGCCACCAGCCACGGCAAGGTGACGCTTAGGGCATCCAAATCAACAAGATGCGGTAGGGCGCGCGCCTTGGCTTCTTCAAAGGCGGCGACAACTTTGGCCGCAACTCCCGGGTGATCTTCCAGCAAACTATCGCGGATGCCGACCACATGCATGATGGGGAAAATGCCGGTCTTGGTGAAGTAGGCTTGTTCGGCGGGTTTGAAATCCGGGAACAGGCGACCGATATTGGGTGCGGTCGTAGTTGCCGCTGGCGATATGAAGAGGAAGATTTGTCATAACGAATTTCTAACTGGGATTATATTATTCTCCGCGCTCATCACGAATGCGCCGCGCTTTGAATTCAGTTTTGGGTAGAGTATCCGGCACCAGCACTTCCACATCGGCGCGAATTTCGCAGTGCGATCTAATCTCGTTCATCACCTGATCGGCGACAGAGGCGTCGATATGTTCGACCCTTGCGGTCATGATGTCCATGCCATCCTTGTCACGGCTTAGCACAATTTCATATTCATCGCCGATACCGGGAACGGCGCGCACGGCTTCTTCCAATTGCACCGGGTACATTTTAATACCGCGAATATTAATCAGATCATCGGCGCGCCCGGAAAAAGCGCCGACGGCGCGCACATGGGTGCGCCCGCACTCACAAGGCTGAGTGGTGTAGGTGGCGTAATCGCCGACCAGGAACCGCAACTGGGCCGAACTTTCGGAATTGAGGCTGGTGCAGACGGTCAATCCCCGCTGCCCTTCGGGCACGCGTTCTTTGCTATCTGCGTCCACCAATTCCCAGATTTGAATATCTTCCATCAAATGGGATGTCACCGGCCCCGGGCCTTGATCCGATTGCGGGCAGGAATAGCCGCCGCAATGGGGCGCAACTTCGGTGCAACCGTAAAATTCGACCAGCCGCGCGCCCCATAAATCTTCGAGCCTTTGGCGGGTATTGCCGATGCCGGCAGCGGGTTCGCCGCCGACCAATAAAGTTGTGACCGAACTTTTTGCCGGGTCGATGCCTTTTTCTTCCATGACGCGGCCGAGATGCAGCGCATACGAAGGGGTCGAGGTAATGACTGTCGGCTTGAACCTTTCAACGATCATCGCCCGCATATCACTGGTCATGCCGCCGCCGGGAATACAGGCGATGTTCATTTTGGCGAGTGCATATTGTACGCCCCAGGCAAACACGTGCGGGCCGTAGCCGGCGCAGATGAACATGCTGTCGCCCCGGCGGATGCCGAAAGAATGGATCGCCCGTGCATTGGCCCAGGACCAAAATTCACGGTCTATATGTGAATAGCGAAACGGGCGCGGCACACCGGTAGACCCCGACGACGAGAACATCATCCAGCCGCGATCCGCCCATAAGGCATCATCGTGGGTGGTGTAGGTGCCGAAGGGCGGGTTGGCTTGCACATCGGCCATCATTTCGGTTTTGTCGACAACCGGCCATTTGGGCAGATCATCGACGGTCTGAATATCGGTCGGGGCGAAGCCCAATTTATCGAACCGCCGTTTATAGAAGCCGGAATTTTCGTAGAGAAACGGTGTTAGCACCGCTAGTTTCTCGTTTTGGATTGAAATCAATTCATCGCGGCTGGCGCAATCCAAGGCCGGCGACCAATAATTTTCCGATCCCGGCGCGTCCGGATCCCGTTGGTGTTTTTGTAGGACTTCCAGCCACGCCGCTCTGGTTGTTTCGGCTTTTTTGCCGGCCATTAGCGCCTCCCCTATATTTGCCTCTGATATTTGTATTTAGCATACTAGGCCGGTACGAAATGCGCCACCACCGGCGCTTTGCAAGGGCCGCCGCATACCCTATTCTGTAAGGCGCCAAGGAGGGTACATAGCATGTCGGATATCGCAACATTGGAAGTGATAAAACTTTCGCCCCAAATCGGCGCCGAAATTCGCGGCATTAATTTGGCTGAACTTTTCGACCAGGAAATGGCCGCCGAATTAAATCGTCTTTGGCTCGAACATCTGGTGCTTCTGTTTCGAGGTCAAAAACTGTCCCAGGAAGATCAGCTTCGCGTAACCGCAGCGTTTGGAAAAATTGGACCGCGCGGTCGACCGAAGGAATTTAATCCAAAAGGCTACGACGATATCCTCGACAACATTATGTTGATCACCAATATCCGCGAAGATGGCGAGCCGATCGGTGCGCTGCCCGACGGCGATATGATGTTCCATCACGATATGCTGCATGCGGACATTCCGCACAAAGGCACGATCCTCTATGCCATCGAAGTCCCAAGTGCCGGCGGCAATACGTTATTTGCAAACGGCTACGCCGCCTACGAAAGCTTGCCGGAAGACATTAGAGGGCCGTTGGATGACCGCAAGGCGTTCCATCATTATCATTATGGATCGACCCAGAAAGGCGATGATCTCGGCACGCCGGCGTTTTCGGAATCTGTCCATCCGGTGTTCCGCACCCACGAAGATACGGGCAAGAAAGCAGTCTACATTAACCGGCTCATGACCGAAGGCGTGGTCGATATGGCGGACGACCAATCGGCGCCGCTTTTAAACGCTGTTTTCGATCATTCGGAAAAGCCGGAATTCGTTTACGAACATGTTTGGAAAGCGGGCGATCTTCTTCTCTGGGACAACCGCTGTTCGATGCATGGACGCACGGATTTCTCAACCGACGAAATACGGCTGATGCACCGCACCACCATTCAAGGCGAACACGTTCCTTATTGATCGGTGGCCGCCATGCATCAGGGGCATGGCCGGAAAAAGCCTAACCTTTTGAAAGTATGATGGAAAATTTGGTGCGCCCGGCAGGACTCGAACCTGCAACCTCCTGATTCGTAGTCAGACGCTCTATCCAATTGAGCTACGGGCGCTGAGAAGACCGGGACATTATTCAAATCAAAGCCCTGTTGCAAGACACCGATCCCCAACTATTTTACCCATTTTGCGCTATAACCGGGCCATATCCTGGCGATAATCAGTTCGCAATTAGGATGCACTCGCTGCTTGCTCGTTTACCCTTCGTTAGGTAATACTTGTAAATGTTGCAGGGGGCATGGTAATTCCTTTAATGTAAATCATTGATATTACGTCAATTCTTAAAAGGGCTCGGGGTTAGGGAGCAAATGGAATTTAAAAGACATGGGCCGATTCTGGTCGGCGCGGCACTAATCCTGTCCGCGTGTTCGTTCAACTTGGATGAGTTCTTACCATCCTTGACCGGCGAAGATCCGGCTGGCGCGAATGCACCCAGCACACAAACCAGCACACCTACTGATACGGCAGTGACGCAGCCAACTATGCGTCAGGCCACGGCCGAGCCTGATCGCCAAGAACAATCCGGCGCCGTTCCGGGCGGCAAGCCGCCGCGCCTTGGCACCACAGATTTTAAATCGCCCGGCGTGACCGATGGTAAAGATACGGGCACCTTCGTCGGCCAGAAAGTTTCCGAACTTCGAGCTGAGCTTCGCCGCTTGCAAGGCAACGTGTCGAAGAACAACGGCGATCTTCAACAATTGCGCGCCAAGACAATCAACGATTCGCAGCGCTACCATAATTCCAAGGCGGCCATTAATGCGCGCCTTCAAGTCGGCACCACGCCCGGCAATCCGATATTGGTCGAGCAATATAATCAGGCGCTGACCCTTCTCGATCAACTGGGCGACGACATCAACAGCATGGCGGCGGTCTACACCAGCGTGAGCGACGATTCGAAGCTCGCCAATTTCCTATCGGAAAACACCCGCGCCGCATTCCGGCTTTCCGGCGCCGTGGATGAAGATCATCGCCAACTTGCGATTTTGGAAGACGAGGTCAATCGCACCGATGTCCTGATCGACCGGCTCGATAAGGAACTGAGCGAAGACGTCCAGCGTCAAACCAATTACATCACCACCGAAAAAACCAATATGAGCACGCTGTCGGCCTCGATCAGGTCCGGCGAAGCCCTTGGCGCCAATCTGACAAACCGGGCGCTACAGGCAGCAACCGGTGGCCGCGGGCAGGCATCATCGTCACGCTCAACAATTGGCCGTCGTCCGTTAGTGGTCATTCGTTTCGACCGCCCGAACGTCGCTTTCGACCAAGCCCTTTATAATGCCGTCAGCCGCGTTCTTGAAAGCCGCCCCAATGCGATTTTCGAATTGGTTGCCGTGGCTCCGTCCGGCGGCGGCGCAGCTAGGGTGCAGATCAATTCTTCGAAGGCCCGGCGCAATGCCCAATCGGTTTTGCGCTCGCTTCGGCGCATGGGATTGCCGGCTGAACGGTTGTCCCTTTCGGCGCGCACCAGCCAAGCGGCGCAAACGAACGAAGTCCATCTTTACTTAAATTAAACCAGCCCAGGTAATCTACGTGGGCAGCGCCCTTATATTTGGGCGAAGGGTCCATCTATGAGCCGCGCGCCGTCTAATCTTTCACCCAGCGGCTACGGCCTCATTGCGCTGATCATCATCGGTTGGGGCACGTCTTGGCCGTTTCTGAAAATTGCGCTCACCGATATTCCGCCGCTGACATTTCGTGGGCTGATCGCGCCTGCGGCGGCAATTTTCATATTTCTGATCGCCGCCCTTCTGCGACAAAAAATCCGCACCCCGCGTGGCCAGTGGCCGGCATTAATTCTAGCAGCCTTCCTCAACATCACGCTCTGGCATACTTTCAGCGCC
The DNA here is from genome assembly GCA_013204125.1 of Rhodospirillales bacterium. GTDB lineage: Bacteria > Pseudomonadota > Alphaproteobacteria > Rhodospirillales > UBA2165 > JABMOP01. The sequence continues at coordinate 22,140 of JABMOP010000604.1, forward strand.
ATGGGGATCAGGCTGATGGGCGCCGGTCAGGCTTCGATCATCGCCTATACAATGCCCCTCTGGGCGTCGTTATTATCTATGATGTTCATCGGCGAGCGGCCAACCGGAACGCGCATTTTGGGGCTGCTGCTTGGCCTTCTCGGCTTGCTTATTTTGGTTTCTGGAAAATTTGGCGTGTTCGCAGCAGCGCCGCTGGGTACAGTTTTCATGCTCATTTCAGCGTTTTCCTGGGGTGCCGGTACGGTTGTGCAAAAACGTGTGAATTGGCTGATGCCGCCGGCCTCGGTCGCCGGCTGGCAGCTTTTAATCGGCGGCCTACCCATCACCATCGCCGCCCTAATCACCGAAGTGCCCTATCTGCAGCCGGTATCCGCTGCCGCCGTTTGGTCAACAGTTTTCGTTCTCGTCTATCCGATTATATTTTGCTGGTTCGCTTGGTTCGCCGTGATCCGCCAAGTGCCGGTGACCGTTTCAACCGTCTCCGTTATGATGGTGCCGGTGCTCGGCGTACTTGCCGGAAAC
>JABMOP010000605.1 GCA_013204125.1 Rhodospirillales bacterium
CGGCAATACCGACTATCGTATTTCGCCCGATAATATTCCTTTATTTTCTGAAAATTGCGGTCCCAAGGATTCTCAGGTGCAGCAGGCCCACTATGACAAAATAGCCGATTCGTACCTGGAAAATTTAAATTATCCCCACACACAGGAATACTTGGCCATCTTGACAGATTATTGCTCGAAATAGTCGGTGACGAACCATTGGGGCTAGTCGCAGAAATTTGTTGTGGACGCGGCGAAGCTCTTGATCTTTTTCAAGATAAAGTCGACAGCGCCCTGGGTGTAGACATTTCCATCAATATGCTGGCCGCCGCACGATCAAAATTTATTTCGCCAAATTTTCTATTCGTGCAAGGGGATGCAACATCACTGCCAGTCATAGAAAATTGTATTGATACGGTAATTATGTTCGGCGGCATTCACCACGTAAAAGACAGATCACGCCTATTTTCTGAAATCTATCGCGTTATGCGGCCCGGCGGCAGATTCATATGGCGCGAACCAGTGAGTGATTTTTTCATCTGGCGTTGGATTAGGGCCATCATCTACCGAGTGTCATCGCACCTCGAACCAGAAACCGAACGCCCGCTGCTTTATAGTGAGACAGTTCCGATTTTGGAAAAAATCGGTTTTGAAATGGATGTTTGGCAAACCTGCGGATTCTTGGGATTTTGCATTTTCATGAATAGCGATGTTCTTGTCTTTAACCGCCTTTTCCGATTCATTCCCGGTATTCGAAAAATTACACAAATTATGACCGAGTTCGATGACTGGGTTACGCGGCAGCGTAGCTTTCGAAATATGGGTTTGCAGGTAATTGGGGTCGCCCGTAAACTATAGGCTATTGATGTCGAGTGTGAGCGCGAGATACTCGATAACATTTCCTACAATCACCCGGATTCAAACGACAGTAAGCCTCAAAATCACTCGATTAGATTTACTAGGTCGGTTCTATTTATTCGGCCGTCCCTATTCTTTTGCAAAATATAGCCGTACCAGAAAATTCATGGGATACTTCGAGACCCTCGCCGCAGTAAAATTTACCATCGTCGCGATGGTATTTTTCATTGCCCTCAAATGGAACTTTCTTCCGCAAACCCGCAGACACGTGGTGGTTTGGGGGGCTATCTGGTTATTGATGGCGACTTCAGAATATTGGGCCTTTGGTAATGCATCATATATATTTTTGAATGCCGAGTTGGAATATAGCCTTCCCATTAATATATTTATGAATGAATGGTATGACGGCGGCATTTTCTCCCACGCTTTTGCTGGAGGGAATGATGTTTACGCAATGGCCGCTGGCACCGGACAGTTTGTTTCGCTCGAAAGAATATTGCTGGCAATTTTCCCATTGTGGTTGGCGTCTTTCTTCCACAAGGTAATGGTTTTTTGGATTGGCTTTTCCGGTATCTATCTAATCAGTCGGCGATTTGCCGGTTTGGAACGCAGCACTGCCTTTGCCCTCGCCGCATTATCAACTTTAGCCGCCCATCCATTTGTAACGACGACAACTTGGGTGCATGGAGTAGGCTATGCAATTTCGGCGATGGCGATTTATTTGTGTGTTTTGCGATATGGGCGCCGTTGGTATTTCACGGGCATCATAGCACTGAGTATTTTGCAGGCTGTCAGTAGCACGCCGACAAATAGTCTGGTAACGGTATTGGCCGCCGTATTTTTTGCGGCTTTATTTTTCGGATTTCGACGTGCAATTGCCGTTATTCCGGCGATCCTCATAATCGTCCTCTTTACCTTATTTAATTGGCATGAATCCCTTTATGCAAAAGCCCTTGTCGCACCCCTCACGGATCGAGTGATGGATCATTCTTTTAGTAAACCAGAATTTTTCCAGATCCTCGATATAGCGTTTAAACAATTTGGACCGTTCGGCCAGATTGAAGTTCCAATTATCATATTGGCGGGATTGGCAGTTCTGTTAAGCCTGCGGCATCGTCTTTTCGGATGGGTTTTAATTGCCCTTCTATTATCCGTTTTTTCGGGATTCGTTATCGAAAATATCCCTTGGCGCAAAATTGGCTGGAATATTTTTGCCGGTTATCAATTCAGCTATATTTTTTACTCGGCGTTTGCCTTAGCCTACGTGGTCGCTGGTTTTGCACTGGGGGAAATAGGGCGCCGAAAGCAGGTTCCATGGCGAATAATTAACGCCGCTCTTATGGCGCTGATGGTTGGCAATTTCTTTTGGGCAAAATCTTTCAGCATTTCTAACTGGTTGAGTTCGGGCGGGTTGTCGGTTGTGCCGCAGGTCCAAAGGTTGGAGGCCGTCCGCGACCTCCGTAACAAGCCAATTCGTGTGGTTACCGTTCCGTACAGAATTCCGGAAAACATGCTGGCGGCAGCGGGTTTGATGGCTGCCAATGGCAACTATAATCTGCGCCTCCAACGCCAAGCAGTATTTTGGAATAAGGGCATCCTAAAACACCCTTCGAATACGGTCGGACAATCAACGCTTCTATCGAAGTATTTTGATTTTAAATGTTGCGACCGTTACGATATTGCCGAACACGCCAATATCGATTTTCTTCGAATTTCCAATGTCGGATATATTTTCAGCAAGCTTCCTTTAATAGGAGGCGGGTTGGTCCAAGTGTATGGGCCAAAAGACGAAAGGGCGCCGGTGCGCCGTGCCGAACCAATCCGACAACGCCTAGCAGGATATTTTACCGAAAATTTCGAACCGTCGCCTATTCGAACCTACGCAATAGCTAATCCATTGCCTATGGTGTTTGCCGCTAGTGACTTAGTGGTCGCTCAGCAAGGAATCAACGATAGCGACTATATGAAATTGGTTGGAAAATTCGCGCTCCAACGGGCTGCAGTCGTCAGAACCAAGGTTAAAAATTCTGTCCGTATATTCAAAAGCCTAAAAATTAATGAGTTTCAGATGGTCCGTGACGGCGTAGACATCTCTCTCGACGCGCCGGATGGCGGCGTGGTGATCGTCAATTTACCTCACACGCCGTTTTGGCAGGCGGAACAAAACGGCATTCCGTTAGAGCTTTTTCCAACCAATCAAATTCATATGGGAATTGCCGCCCCGCCAGGTTCGAAAAATATCAAACTTCGATACCGCAGGCCATTGTTACGAGACAAATTGTTTGGATAGATTCAATTTTCTGTGGCAATTGTGGGAAAACTCTCACCGAACTTAACGCCAACTGCGCACCAAGACATCTCATTCACATCCGCCAATTTGATATCCGTCAGTCCGGCTTGTTCCATAAGCGCGCGCACTTCATCCCGGCGCCAATAATTTGCAATTTTCGGTAACATTTGATCGAGCATGATGTGGAGAAGATGCCGAAACGGAAAATTTCTCAGGAGTTTAAAGTATTCCAGACGCCTCAGGCCTATTCTCAAAAGCAGCCACAACAATGATGCCGGCGCATAAGCAAAAATTCTTAATAAGGGCATTGGCAGCCAGCTAAATATTGCTTGGCGTAAGGGATTCAGAATTGCCAGGTAAAGCCCCATATTTTCACGCCCATACACCCAAATGAGAACGCAGCCTCCCGGCTTAACGGCGTCACGCATTTTCTGGATAGCCAATTCGGGTTCGGCCAGGTGATGGATGACCCCGATGCTGAAGGCGATATCAAATTCCTCTGGCCGATCAAGTTCATATATACTCTTGAACGCGACCTCAACCGAAGAAAAGGGTGCTAGATTTCGTCGCGCGCTGGCAAGCGACCGATCATCGACATCAATCGCCATGCCTCCGGTTGCCCCAAATTTCATTGCCCAAACGCTATTGCGCCCAGCGCCGCAGCCAACGTCGAGGAATTTTTTTTCCGTCCAATCCGTTGCCGGATTTAGCAGGCAGGTCCATCGTCGGAACTGTTCCTCTTGTTCGGGTGAAAGATCAGAAAATGCATCCCACGAATAACCAAATCTATCCGGAGAACCGGTGGCGGCGTCAGGTGATAAATTCATTGCAACTCGTTCTTCTGAATTTGCTTCGCTCTGTCAGAGAATCGAGGTGCTGACGGTGGCTTACACCGCCGGTTTCTGACTCTTTCTATTTTGTAATAATTGTTTACCATGGGATATCTTAACGGTCCAAAATCCGGAAGAAAACCATGAAAATAGAGCTTTCTATAGTCATTCCGCTGTACAATGAAGAGGCCAATATTGATGAACTATATGATCGTTCCATTGATGCGTTGGACCAATTAGGTAAATCCTTCGAGATCATCTGTGTGAATGACGGTAGCCGTGATTCAACGGAGGAACATCTAGCCAAGTTGGCGAGTAAAGATAAGCGGATCAAAGTTATTAACTTTCAGGTTAACAAAGGTCAGACGGCGGCAATGATGGCAGGCATTATTCAGTCGAAAGGTGACATCATAATTCCTATGGACGGGGACCTGCAGAACGATCCCAAGGACATTGAGCATCTACTGAAAAAGTTGGATGAGGGTTATGACGTCGTTTCGGGTTGGCGCAAAGTCCGCATTGACGCTGTCATCCTGCGCAAAATTCCTAGCCAAATTGCCAATTGGATAATTTCCAGGATATCGGGTGTCCACCTGCACGATTTTGGTTGCACACTGAAAGCCTATCGACGGGAAGTCCTGCAAGACGTTAGGCTTTATGGAGAAATGCACAGATTCGTGCCTATTTTCGCCAAATGGCAAGGCGCAAAAGTAGCCGAAATCCCGGTCAACCATTTTGCACGCACCAATGGCGTATCAAACTATGGCATTGAGAGAGTACTAAAAGTAATTCTTGATTTGATCGTCGTGAAATTTCTTACTCAGTACGAAACAAAACCGATTTATGTGTTCGGCTTGTTCGGTCTTTTCAATTTGTTTATCTCATTTTTAGCGGGGCTATTTGCTGTATATCTACGCGTGTTTGAAGGGATATCCTTCATTCTGACGCCGCTTCCCCTGCTCGTGATAACCATATTTATGCTTGGCATCATGTGCATTTTCTTAGGTCTGTTAGCGGAAATTCTTGTCCGTATCTATTTTGAATCCCAGGACAAGTCGGTTTACAACATTAGAAGCACAATAAATTGCGTGGATGACGAATAATGTGCGGCATTGCTGGCTTTATTGGAGCCGGCGACGAGACAGATATTCGGAAGATGACCGCCGCAATCGAACATCGCGGGCCAGACGGCGAGGGATACTTCGTTGACGAAATCAATCGAGTTTTCCTTGGGCATCGGCTCTTGTCGGTTATTGATATTTCCGATGGCGCTCAACCGATGTGGAACCGTAGTCATTCAATTGGAGTGATTTTTAACGGCGAGATATATAACCACCGAAATCTACGTAGCGAACTAGAATCGTTGGGCCACCAATTTACGACGGATCATTCGGATACAGAAGTTCTCGTGCACGGCTATGAACAGTGGGGCGAAAATCTTCCGGAACACCTAAACGGCATGTTCGCTTTCGCGATTTATGATCGCCGTAATCATCAAATATTCCTTTCCCGTGACCGATTTGGCGAGAAACCACTTTTTTTCACAGATCAACCGGGGTTATTTGCTTTTGCCTCCGAAATAAATTCGCTTCTGTGCCATTCGGCGTTGGCCCCGAACATCAATCCCGTCGCTTTGCAGAAATTTTTTGCCTTTGGATTCCTGCCGGCTCCCTGGACTCCCTACAAGAATATTTTCAAGCTGCACGCTGGCCAAAGCCTAACATATAGGCTCAAAGAAATGCGGCTTACAAAAAAGCGTTATTGGAAGTTCAAAATAGAACCTTTCGAACGTAAACCAAGTTTGGCGGAAGAGAAGGATTGGGCCCAGGAATTGAGGCATCTTTTATCACAAGCAGTCCATCGGCGCTTGGAAAGTGACGTCCCACTCGGATTTCTGCTCAGTGGTGGCATCGATTCTAGCGCCATACTGGCGTTGGCAGCTGAACATATGGATGCTGAGAGAATAGAATCTTTCACGATTGGCTTTACCGAACCTTCTTTCGATGAGTCGGGCTTTGCCAGTTCGATGGCGCAGCGGGTCGGCAGCAACCACCACCTCGAAATTTGCGACTTCGATGCGGCAATGACATTGATACCGTCGATTCTTGCGAAACAAGGCGAGCCGATCGGCGACAGCTCTATTATACCCTCGCATATGGTTTGCGAATTTGCGCGGCGCAATGTCACCGTCGCCTTAAGCGGCGATGGTGGCGATGAGTTATTTGCCGGGTATGATCCCTTCAAAGCGCTGGCGCTGGCACAATGGTACCAACGGCTGGTACCGAAAAAATTACACAATGCAGTCTGTTTGTTGGCGGCGCGTATGCCCAAATCTGATGCAAATATGAGCCTGGACTTCAAACTCCGCCGTTCGTTACGAGGCGTCTATTTTCGCCCGGCCTTATGGAATCCAGTCTGGATGGGGGCGCTGGGTCCCGATGATATCTCCGATTTGTTTTCCGAACATTTGGACGTTGACGAGCTCTATAGCGAAGCCATCGAATTATGGGATAATTGCGCCAGCGACAACCATATCGATAGAACCATGGAATTTTTCACAAATTTGTACCTGTCAGATGATATTCTTGTGAAATCAGACCGTGCTAGCATGGGTGTATCTTTGGAACTCAGGACGCCCTTCCTGGATATAGATTTGGTGAATTTTGCACGGCGTCTTCCAGCTTCAGTTAAATTTGCCAAAGGCGAGGGCAAACTAATTTTGAAAAAGGCGTTAGAAGGCATCTTGCCCGACGATATTATCAGGCGCCGTAAAAAAGGGTTTGGTATTCCATTGAGCCGCTGGCTTAAGAACATGCCGATCCCGCCACTTGATGACCCAAAGCTCCAATCTATGGATATGTCCTGGCTCGCTGACAAATGGCATCGGCACGCAACAGGCAAGACCGATGAACGCCATGCTTTGTGGTGCTGGTTGGCGCTCCACCACATGCCTTTGACATAATTTGGAAGTTTTGGAAATTCAAATTTTATGCAGGTTCGCCAAAGTAGCCTTGAATATAGAGACCTTTTGGTAAAGGTCACTTTTCAGAACATTTAAAAACGAGTACGGTGACCTTGCGTTCGGGAGTTGCCCTGAAGACGAATTGTTATCGCAGAATTGGATGCACGAACTCGATATGATTTAGTAGAAGATATTTTTCCGGACTCGAGCAATATTGAGATTTCTATGGCGTGCTTAATCTAGAATAAATGAACTTTCTCGAATGAGGGTCCGCATGACGAGCGGCAAAATGTGAGGAGATATAGGATGCCTGGAATTTTAAAGGGAAATTTTGAGACAAAAAAAATGGTCGCCATAAAGGACGACCATGAAAATATTGAAGACCGATTTGAATCCGAAGCCTTGAAACAACTGGGCGGATCCATAGCATTTGTTTCCAAGAAAAAAGTTAAGTGGAGCGCCAAAGGCGACTCGTAAGCGCTAATGATCATATATCGGCCGCACCCACGGTACTTAGCCCATGGCTGATACCTCAATCGTGAACGGTGAACTTACCCTTAAACTTTTACCGCACATGTCGGAGATGACCCACAATCGCTTCGGGCAGCTTTGGCTTGAAAATGCTGAAGCCAATGCACGGCACTTGGGCCAAGGGCAGTCAATTGAGCGTCTTCGCAACGCTCCTTTAAAGGAAGGCGACTCGGCGGTAGTCATTGCTGCCGGTCCGTCTCTCAAGCGCCATGACCCGGGCCGTAAAATTGTCGACACCGGCTACCGGGGAACATTAATCGCGACAGATTCCGCAATGGCCTACTGCCTGCGTAATGGTTTGGTTCCAGATCTTGTCGTGACCCTAGACCCTCATGCCACTCGAATTGTCCGATGGTTTGGCGATCCGTCCCTTACCGAAGAAAATTTGCGCCAAGACGACTATTTTAAGCGCCAAGATCAAGATGATGCTTTTGCCGATGAGTTGCGCGCGAACGATGAAATGTTGGAGTTATTAAGCCGACACGGCAAGAATATGCGCATCGCTCTTTCAACTTCGGCCTCGCAAGCGGTCGTCAATCGGGCCATCGAAACCGGCATGCAAATTTATTGGTGGAACCCAATGTTTGATGACCCGGATAAGCCCGGAAGTGCATCCGCCAAGCTGCAGGCGCAAAACGGCATGCCCTGTATCAACGCTGGTGGGAACGTCGGAACTGCTTGTTGGATGATGGCGGATGTTGTTCTCGCCAAAAAGCATGTCGCATTGGTCGGTGTGGATTTCTCATATTACGATGGAACACCGTACAAAAATACGCAATATTACAAGGAGGCTGTAAATCTCGTTGGCCAGGAAAACTTGGATTCTTTATTCGTTAGAATATTTAATCCCCATTTGGGCGAGTGGTTTTATACTGATCCCGCCTACTTTTGGTATCGCGAAGCCTTCCTGGAACTGGTTCAGGATGCTGACTGCAAGACATACAACTGCACAGAGGGCGGTATTCTGTTCGGAGACAATATAGAAGTGGTTAGATTTGACGAATTTCTAGATACATTTAGGAGCTGATTATAGCCAAAGTTCTGTTCATAAACCCTGTTGTCCGCGAGGAAAGCACCCCGAAACACGTACCCTATGGAATCGCGTTGCTGGCAGCGATCATTATGGAAGAAGGACATCTGGTCCAAGTCTACGATGCCAACGCATGGCGCAAGGGGGACGATACCCTGCGTGAGGTTTTGCTAGCCGATAACTGGGAGGTTATCGCACTGGGCGGAATAACTACGGCTTACGGTTCGATAAAGCATATCGTATCAATTGCCGGCGATATTTGCCCCGAAGCTACACTGGTGCTTGGTGGCGGCGTCCTGACTTCGCTGCCGCGTGAGATTATGACCTGGTTGCCACATATCGACGTTGGCGTTATCGGTGAAGGATTTATAACTTTTCCCGAAATTCTTCAGAAAGTCGACGATGGCGACGCCGATTGGGCGAATGTTCCGGGTACAATTTCCCGGAGGGCAGATGGCAAATTGGTGATATCGCAGCAGCGCCAACTGTTGGATGATCTTGACTCTTTACCCTATCCAGCTTGGGACCTATTTCCCTTGGAGGAAGTCTATTTCCCAAATAGCGCCTCGTTGTATTCCGAAGAAGGTATGCTATCGACGCGGCGGCTCGATATCAATTCATCGTATGGATGTTCGATGGTCTGCCGTTATTGTTTCCATCTCGGCATATCCGGTGACATGAAATACGTAGAGAATGCAGATGGCGATTTCAACGTCACCTTTGACCAAGCAAATGATTACACCAGAACAATCCGCTACCATAGCCCCGAATACATTGTAAATCTGGTGCACCATGCTCGTGAAAAATATGGCGTCGATTTTATTGGTTTTCTCGACGAAAATTTGATGACTATGGACAAATTTTCGAACCGAACATGGATGAAAGAAATTTGCCGTCTTTGGCACGAACATGACCTCGCGCCTAAAAAACTTGCTGATGGCACTTGGAGCGGCGTCTATTGGGGTGGCACGAGTCACGCATCGCTATGCACACCGGAAATATTAAAAATTATGGGCGAGGCAGGCTGCTCTCATCTTGTCTATGGCTACGAATCCTTTGCCCAACACGTTCTAAAGACAGTCGGAAAAGGGGCAACCCGGAAACACAATATTCAGAGTTTTTTCTGGACCCTGGAGGCAAACATTCGCCCGATCCCCAATCTTATCATTGGGTTTCCGATCGAGGATTTCGATTCAATTCGCGAGAACGTGTTGGCTTGGGAGGAACTGGGAATTATTGTAAAGCCACATTTCGCAACGCCCTATCCAGGTTCGGAATGGTTCGCAACCTACCGCAAGGAGATAGAGGAGCAGTACGGTGGCGACCTCGAATCATTCCTTCTTGACGTTGGCGACGCCAGTGCAATTTCGGCAGTTATCTCGCATAATTTCAACGCCGTTGAATTGGTCGTCCTACGCGACATGATGCTGTCGAAAAATATCAAACGAATTGACGAATATGAACAAATTTGGCGGAAAAACCATGGACTTCCAGAAGATGCGCCGTCGACGATATTCCAAAAGCCGTTAAAAAATTGAATATCCCGTATTGCCTGAACCACTCTGAAACTACGTCAATTACTCGTCAAACATCACATCGAGCAGCTTCGCGGATCAGCTCAATAATTGGTGCGGGCGGGGTTCGGTTTGGCTCTTCATTTTTCAAGCCCTGATTTTGGAAGTTTAAAAATTTTGTCGATACAAGTGGGTCGCGGGTGCAATCCATCAAAGAATTCAGCGGGTCCACACCCGGAGCGGCTAGCATCGAAACTGCCGACAACGGAGACACCCAATTTTGATGCGATGTGACGGATTTTAGCTTCTGCCTCTTCGACCAAATTCCAATCCTTATTTCCTTTGTAGCGCTCGGTCACGATCGGGTGGTAGGGAGGAAGAAAAATTCGGACCGTAATACCCCTATCTAGCATATAGCTGAGAAACTGCTGAAATTTTGATACTTGAGAATTGTTTATTTCTTGATAACCATCGAATCCGTGCATCCGGCCACGACGCATAGTTCCCAACGACACCTCTCGGGCAACCTCATCCGGTGACCGGTTCCGCCATGTTTCAGGATAGATCAGAGACATATCGGGCCTACGCACAGCGCACTTCGTGTCCGCATTTTCGGCGGCTTGAATTTCTTTACAACCATCGTCATTTGAACTTTGAATCGATGCAAAAAACCGCCGCAGGGAAAATACATCGGAGTAAGCCCAACCGCCGGAGTCTCCAGCCTCCAAGATCGGTACATTAATTTTCCGGCTGAACTTTATAAGGTCTTTGTAATATGGCCGAAAACTTTGATCCCATTTATGGATTTTGAAAATCCATGGATCCAGTCCCAGCAAAACGGTCTTCGGATAAATGCCACGTTGGTCATAAAGGGCAAACAGACCCATATACGTTTCGAGAATTGCCGTATCAACAGCATGGTTAAGCACTCGACCGCTACCTGACAGATGCCTTTTTGCAACCTGCATAGAGCGACTAGAGCCGAAAATAATGCTTTCTGGTGCGACATCTAGGCGCCGAATGAGATATGCTTGTACCGCCGGAATATTAAATTCCCAGCTGCCCTGCACATATTTTCCTCCCTCGATGATTTTGGCGATGCGCAATTCAACGCCAAAGTCCTCGCGGAAATATTTTCCCAAATTGACCGTGACATTGACTGTGCCAACCAGCCCTAGTGCTGTAAAAAAGACGACAACGAAAGCAATCAGGTTGGGCATAATCAAAAATTAAAATAGAGAAATTCGGAAGACTTCGAAAGATATCCGACCGAAATGGCGGCCCCCAGTCCGATGGCAGCGCCCCAACTCCTATTATTGGTCCAGGTCAGAATATTCTCCGGACGGCTCTGATTGGATTCAGTTACCCAATCCTGTGAATTGGGGAAAAATAAGGTAATTGCCAAACATCCTAAAATCCATAGGGCACCAATAAGGCTAAACCTCGTTATTGGCACAAAATTTACGCCGAGCGCGGACACCAAAGGCCCCAAAGAACCCAGATAACTCTGGTGGTTAAGGCCCAATTCCATTCCATTGACCCCGGTCATGCCTTTAAGAATGGCAAAGGCAGCATCCAAACTCTCTGCCCGAAAAAATACCCAGCCGACGACGACCGCAATAAATGTTAGTAACCAAGCCAAGGCCCTGCCCGGCCGTGAGGTTGCACCGCCACCAGTCCAATTCTTCCAAACACGGTTGACCAATAGGTAAATCCCATGAAGGGCACCCCATATGACAAAATTCCAAGCGGCGCCATGCCACAGGCCACCCAGCAACATTACGATGAGCAAGTTACGCATTTGGAATATTGAACCATAACGATTTCCGCCCAACGGAAAATAGAGATAGTCGCGCAGAAATCTGGATAACGTCATGTGCCAACGGCGCCAAAAGTCGGTTATATCACGGGCTTTATAAGGCGAATTAAAATTAATCGGCAGACGAATGCCAAAGATACGCCCAGCCCCCAAGGCCATGTCACAATAACCTGAAAAATCAAAATATAATTGGAATGTATAGGCCAGAGCGCCGCTCCAAGCTTCGAAGAACGTGATCGTAACAGTAGGGTCCATCGCGGCGGAAAATATTTCGGTACTGAAGGGAGAAATATTGTCGGCAATCAAGACTTTCTTGGAGAGACCAATAGTAAATAGCGCCAACCCCTCGGCCACTCCCCGGTAATCTATATCGATCCACGGCTTTCTTAGCTGCGGTAATATTTCAGCTTGATGAACGATGGGGCCGGCGATGAGTTGCGGAAAGAATGTAACAAAAAGCACATACTCAACGGCGTTATGAGGCACCGTCAGCCGACGATAAGAATCAACCAAATAAGCAATCTGTTGGAAAGTAAAAAATGAAATTGCCAAAGGTAAAATGATGTTTTGCGCCGGTATAGAAAATTCGGCGACGTCGTTGAACACGTCAATCATAAAATTGGTGTATTTGAAATACCCCAGCAACGCCAAATTGAATATAATTCCGAGCCATAAAATCCAACGTGACGGGGTTTGGGAAAGACGTTTACCACAAAGGAAATTCACGCTCACAGATAGGAGAATCACCCACAGGAAAATTGGGTTCCACCACCCGTAAAAAAATATTGAAGCCCCAACCAGCCACAAAGATTCCGCTAGCCACCAGCGCCGAAATACAACATAGCCGCCGATCACAATAGGGAGAAACACAAATATGAATTCGTAAGAATTAAAAAGCATCAGACCAATTATCCGGCAGACTGCATGCCGTCGCCGTGTTTGGTTTTATCTCTCGAAGTTGGGTGTGTTGTTTTCAGTATATGCAGCCAACCTCCGAAATAACGGGCTCGTCTCAAGAAGTTCATTAAACGTACCAGTTGCCTCCAAACGACCTTCATTCAATAAGACGAGGCGGTCGCAATTTCGGACCGTACTAAGACGATGGGCGATAATAATCAACGTCTTTTGGCCGCGAAGCATATTTATGGATTCCATAATGATATTTTCTGTTTCAGTATCAAGCGCCGAAGTCGCTTCATCTAGAACCAAAATGCTGGGGTTGTTATAAAGTGCCCGCGCGATGCCAATGCGCTGACGCTGTCCACCAGATAAGCGAACACCGTTCTCGCCCAATACAGTGTCGGCCCCTTTTGGCAAACTCTCTACGAAATCTCCCAAAGCCGCCATTTTTAAAGCTCGTTTTACTTGGTCTTCATCGATGTCCCGGTCAACCAACCCAAGCGCCACATTATTTCGAATGGTATCGTCAAAAAGATATATGTGTTGTGGAACATATCCGAGGTTCTTCTGCCAGGCGCGAATATTGTTATTCACATCGCTGCCATTAACGAGAAGGCGGCCTCCTGAAGGCAACAATAGGCCGAGCAGAACATCAACGAGTGTTGTCTTACCAGCGCCGGAAAGCCCGACGAGAGCGGTCGATTCTCCTGACTGGATTGATAAAGAAATATCGTTGAGAACGGAGGCGTCGCCGCCGGGATATTCGTAGTCAACATGTTGAAATTCTATAGCAAAATTTTCGGTGCTAAGTTTGTCGTCGCCGACGATGGCGCTAAGGGGGGACGGCTTGGATTCGAGAAAATCATAATAAATTTCGCTGATCGCCGCGGCACCTACTTTGATACTGGCCAAACTGCTGGCAATGCGGTTGAGAGAAGGAAGCAAGCGAAAGGCGGCGATGCCAAATATACCAATCTTCGGCAGTACATCTGTGAGGTCCTTCGAAGACCTGAGCAACATCACCATCACTAAAATAAGGACAGCAACGGCAACGATTTCGATAATCGGCCGCGGTGAATAAGTCACAACATTCGCGAAATTTTTATATCTAGCCTGTTTTTTGCGGTGATATGCAAAGGCATCCGCGAAATATTTTTCGCGCGCCAGTATCTTGGTTTCCTTAATGGCGCCAAGCCCTTGGCTTACCCAAAGGTTCACATACGCTCCGTGGTAATGGATCCGGCCTCCAATCCTTTCAATGTGCTTACGCAAAGTAAAATAATAAATCGTCAGCGTTAATCCCAACGCAAAACTAGCAACAATGGCTTCTACTGGACTGACAATTGTGATGGCTGTAAGAACACCCAAGCTGACACATGATTCCATAATCAAATTCAGAAATGGTAACAAGCCAGCCTGAAATACATTGGCTGTTGCAATCGTCACATTGTGCATGAGTTTGGCCGAATTTCGAAGCAAGTGGAATGGATATGGCCGAGATAGGTAGGCCCCAAACAAGCGTGTGCAAAATTCAGCCTCTTCATTGAAAATGAACCGCCCCTGGAGAAATTGGAAGCCTAGCAAAGCAATATTCTTGACGGCGAAAAATACGATGATGACGGCGCCAAATATGACCGCAAATTCCAATGGCTTTGATTGGCCGTAAGTGCGATAAAATTCTCCGATAACCGGCATAGACATTATTTTATCTGGCGAGACGAGGAGTTGTAGAATCGGCAGAAACAACCCGATGCCGATCAATTCCAGCAAGGCGGTGCCAATCATCATGACAAAAAGCCCACCCATCTTGAATTTCGCTCGCCTGTCGAATAACGAGAATAATTGGTGAATTTGTTTGATCAATAAATATTATCCAAAATTATTGAGATATAAATTCCGTGAAAATTTGACGTCCGACCGAAGCACTCATTTCGGGATGAAATTGGAAACCAAATAAATTCTCATGGTGAATAGCCGCACAGACAGTGTGGCCATGATAGTCAATTTCAGCCAGCCTATTAGCGGGATTGTCTGGTACGGCGGCGTAGGAATGGACGAAATAAACTTGCTCCCCTTCCTTAGTTTTTGAAAGCGGCGTTTCATTCCAACCAACGCCTGCTGACATTCTTAAGGGCATCCACCCGACCAAAGGGATTCTGTGTGGTTGGCCATCAACGGTGGTGCTGGGAATAAGACATACCTTACCTGGTATTAAATCGAGACCCTCGCTCACTCCAAACTCTTCACTTTTACTCAACATAAATTGCATACCTAGACATATGCCCATAAACGGTCGGCCTCTATTGGTAAACTTGTGAATGGCTTCGGACAGGCCGTTGGCGTTAAGAACCTGCATACCGTGGGAGAAGGCGCCAACGCCCGGTAATATAAGAAAATCCGCCGTGGAAATTTCACCGGCAGTGGTAGCAACAACCGCATCACCGCCGGCATTTCTAACAGCACGGACAACCTTGAGAAGGTTACCAATACCACAATCCACGATGGTTATTTTCGCCATTAAATTCGGCGCACCGGTAATTTGGCGTCAAGGGCCGCGTTTCTAATATCGGAGACGGTGGAGCGGTTGGCATGTAGGACATCGGCCATGGCCGCTGCATTAACATTTCCACCTTCATACAACTCGGACAGGTGCTCAAACACTCCCATACCTCCACAAGCAATCAGAGGAACATCGACATATTCCGTTATCGCCGCGTAAAGAGGAATCTCATAACCATTTCGGGTACCTTCCCGATCTATGGACGTAACCAATATTTCGCCGGCGCCGAGTTCCTGCCCTCGCTTTACCCAGTCAATCACATCTACGCCTGAACGCTCGCGACCATTATCCGTATAACATTCCCACTTCCCAGCGCCGATATTTTTTGCCTCGATTGATAAAACAACGCATTGAGAGCCAAACGCATTAGCAATTTCGGAGATAAGTTCCGGACGATTAATAGCCGCTGTATTCAAGGCAATCTTGTCCGCCCCGGCAAGAAGAAGATCCCGCACATCATCCACCGAGCGGACGCCACCGCCAACGGTAAGGGGGACAAATATATTTTCAGCCGTATAGCTGACAATTTCTTTTAAGTTGTTACGGCCATAAAGACTGGCGACAATATCCATATAGATAAGCTCATCTACACCATCTTCGAAATATTCTCGAGCTCGTTCTTGAGGATCACCGACCACCCTCAGCCCTTCCAAATGCACCGTGTTAATCAGGTTCTGGCCTTTAATATCAAGGCGGGCTATCAAGCGGAGATTAGATATTTTATGCTTACTAATTAAAAAATCCCCGCCACTATTCTATCATTTCTAATGTGATTTTTGTGCCGGCGATAATATCGCGGCAAGCACATTTCTCCAGCAGTTCGCCAATGCGAGACGGTGTCATACCGTCACCTGGTCGTTGAGCTACGATCAAATCCTCCGTCAGAACGGTTCCCTTTGCGATATCCACCTTTGCTGTCAGACTTTTTCGAGCCCACAAAATTGATTCCTGCTCAGCCATTGACAAAATCTTTTTGCCCCCAACAACCGCGGCTTCAACATCCCGGAGATCAGAAATA
This sequence comes from Rhodospirillales bacterium, assembly GCA_013204125.1. Classification (GTDB taxonomy): domain Bacteria; phylum Pseudomonadota; class Alphaproteobacteria; order Rhodospirillales; family UBA2165; genus JABMOP01. Next base: position 16,292 of record JABMOP010000605.1, read on the forward strand.
AATGACGATAAATTTGTAGGATCACAACTTACCTTCCAGTCTTGCGCATTTGGAACGTCACGGTCGATGGTAATGTGCTTCTCAAGAACATCCGCGCCGAGAGCAACCGCCGCCAAGGGTACCGCGGTTCCCGCAGTGTGATCGGAATATCCGACAGGTCCGGGGAAGAACTCCCTGATCTGGCCCATGACAGATAGGTTCACATCGGCAGGTTCGGTCGGATAACTAGTGACGCAATGTAGGATCGCCAATTGGCGGCAACCTTCGTCAGCTATGACTTCGGCGGCAGCATATATATCGGTCAACTCATAGAGCCCTGTGGACAGAATAATAGGTTTGCCAAGACGAGCGATTTTGCGCAACCAGGGAAGATTCCCAACTTCACCGGATCCAATCTTAAAGGCCGGCACGTCAATTTCCTGGTCGAGGAATTCCACAGATTCTTCGTCATGGCCTGTACATATGAAAGTGATGCTCCGCTCGCCGCAGTACTTATAAATTGACTTAATTTGATCGTTTGAAAGTTCTTTCGAGCGCAACCTTTCACGCCACTCAGGGGCGCTTGGGCCAAAAAGTTTATCGGTTTGAAAATGCTGGAACTTAACAAAATCGGCACCCGCTTCGACCGCCAAATCGACCAAAGCGAAAGCCTTGTCCATGCTGCCGAAATGATTGACGCCGGCCTCGGCGATAACCAAGCAAGGCGCACCCGGGCCGATGGTTCGGTCCGATATCCTAAACTCCGATTGAAAGTTGTTGATGGCCATTGATTGGAACCCGATCAGACCAATATATTGCGCGTCGGCGTGGGGAAGCACCACTTTACATTTGGAAGAATAAGCTGCTTATCGATGCGTTCCTTATGCTCAATCGCGACGTCAATCATGTGCGAGACAACTTCGTCGGTCAGTAGGTGCGGCTCCAAGCCCAATTCCACAAACTTTGAGTTCTTGGCGTTAAAATAGTGGTCCTCCTGCTCTACGCGCGGATTCTCGATATGCTCCAACTCAACATCCAATCCTTTCGAGGTGGCAACCTTCTGGACCAGTTCAGCAAGTTCTATGACTGAGAATTGTTCGGTGAATTGGTTAAAAACTCTGAATTCGCCTGATTCAGCTGGGTTTAAAACGGCCAATTCTACGCAACGCAGCGTATCACGTATGTTCAAAAATCCGCGAGTTTGCCCGCCTTTACCATAGACCGTTAGCGGCGTTCCGGTTACCGCCTGCACGACAAATCGATTGAGAACGGTGCCAAAAATAGAGTCATAATGAAAGCTGGTTGAAAGATCTCGATCCAGAAGTGTTTCGTCGGTTTCAATACCGTAAACAACACCTTGATTTAGGTCCGTCACCCTCATCCCCCAAATACGACACCCAAACTCTAAATTGTGTGAGTCGTGAACTTTCGACAAGTGATAAAAAGAGCCAGGCTTTTTTGGGTAGAGCATTCGATCTTTGCGACCGTTATGCTTAACGTCCAGCCATCCTTCCTCAATATCAATATTGGGTGTACCGTATTCTCCCATGGTTCCCAACTTAACTATATGAGCGTCAGGGCAGGAATGCCTCAAGGCGAACATAAGGTTCATGGTGCCCAGAACATTGTTGCGTTGCGTGGCAACGGCTTTTTCCCGATCGTGCATTGAATATGGCGCCGACGGTTGTTCAGCAAAATGAACGATCGCTTCGGGTTGGAATTCTTCCAACATAGAGTATACAAAACGGTGATTTTCGGCGATATCGCCGATGAAAAGATTGATATGTTTATTCGAAATTTCTTCCCATCTGCTTACACGCGATTGCAGGGTACGGATGGGCATTAAGGGCTCAACACCAATTTCCGCTTCCCAATACCGCTTTGCTAGATTGTCGGCGATTGCGACCTCGTGGCCTTGCGCCGAGAAATACATGGCGGTCGGCCAGCCAAGATACCCGTCACCGCCAAGAACTAAAATTCGCATACGCTTCTCCATAAATAAAAACTGTACCTAGGCACATATATAAGTATTAGCGGGAAATCTGATAAATTTGACTTATTCGACAACATGTCTCAACTCCCACTTATTGCCTACCATGTGCCACAGAAGAGGGGAACGAAAACGGTTAATCACCTGCCAAAACATGTCTTCGTCAATTTCAATATATTCCAGAAATTCGTTGAAATACTTCCGCGGAAATTCGCCGTCATAGCGGTGAATAAGAGCTATTGCCTCTTCCCTAGTAAGATGACGGTTTCTCACTTCCTGAGCAGATTCATAGGTGGCGCGCCCGAGCCCAAATTTGATATAGGTCGTGTAATAATGGAACCCATCAGCCTTATCGTCGAGGCTATTATATTTTGAATAAGTACCTTCCGTGCGATCAGGATTTGGTAAAAATCCGCAATTTTCTACAGCGTAATAATATTTTTCCTGTGGGCGCCACTTCTCGTAAAACCCCATATGATGGACCTCAACATTTTTCTCTTTGATGTCTTCAAGGGCGACCGGCGTATAAGGTTGGAGATCACCCTCGTCCAGACCTTGATCCAGCAATTCTTGATATACGTACCCCGAGAGATAAATATTTTTTTGTTCTTCCCGGGGAATTGAATAATATTTTGGATTCATTTTTGGCTCGAAGGCTTCGCTAATATTGGTTCCACCTTCGGCTTGACTTTCGCCATACATCACCAGGTTGACGTTATATTTGAGCGCCATTTTGGGGCCGATTTGCTTTTGCCCTAAAATGAACGGTTGAAAGGGGTGAAGCAAATTGACGAAAGCCATCCGCGTTAGCATTCGATGGACCCGCCGATTGGGGTGAAAGCTTATATTATCGTATCCACCATCCAACCACGCCTCAAAATTACGCAAGCCAATTTCGGTGTACATGTGGGGCGGCCAAGTTACGGTCAACGGGTTCATGCCGTACTTGTATTTTAGAACATGGGAGACAAACATACTGTCTTTGCCGCCGCTTCCTGGAACAATGACATCATATGATCCATCCGTACGACGATGACGATCCAACAACATCTCGAGTTGTTGCCGACGATCATCCCAATCAATTTCGTTATACTTCAGTTCGTGGTATTGGCAGGCGGAGCAGATGCCGTTTTCGTCGAAAAAAATGGTTTCTTTCTTGTTTTGGTTCTTAAATTCCACAGTCGATGAAGGCCGTTGGTTGGAAACGACGCAGCGCTTACAAAACTTGATCTCCTGGGGAAGGCCCTGGTCGTGAAGTGACGTGAGCTCCGAGTTTCCCCCACTCATAAGGAGAGCCCAGTTTCAAATCTTTGCCCCTTATGGGCACTTCGATCAGGCTGGTACGGGGCATGACCCATACCGGCTTTTTCGACAAACCGGGCGGGCATAGCCCCGCCGTGAGCAGAATGTGACCGGTTGTGGATATAATCATACTTCCGGGCCGCGAGCCCGAGGCCCTCGCGTGTGCCGAGCGCCCGTTTACAGCCACCACGGCGGCGCATCTGTGAGCCTTCCTCGCAATAGATACGACGTAAATTCTTCTGCTTCATATTTAGTCTTCCCGGGTCATTAGGATAGGCAGACGGTAATAGCCAAATCGCCGACGCTCCGCAGGCCGCGCCCAAAGGCGCTCACGGATCGGGGCATCGTCAGCTTTAACGGACTGGTAGCGAACCGAACTCCGATCGGTTCCGGTGGTGTTGTATGCCCGCAGCTCTCTAATCACGCATGTCTTACGCAAATAAAAAGTGGCCTCGCTGAACCTTGAACGCTTCATAGCCATCTCCTTTATAGGTGATGGACTTTACTTTAAAATGGAGGAAGATTCGCAGCTCGCGTAACCTGATCGTGAAGGTCTTGGTTTGCACCGGAAACAAAGCTCAAGCGCTACGTAAATTAAACATTTCCCTTGTTTATGGCATGCCGTGAAACGGCTTAGGATTTCACCGCATGAATTACCCCACAAGGGGCTAAATGGCAACCGCTTTGGGAGCGACCGCTAGCGGCATAAACATGACTCTATCTGGCGCGTTTTCAGTGCTGCAACCCGGAAATTCGATAATGATGTTCCGATTTTCTGGTCAGTTGCGTTTGGTCGAAAATCGGATGGCGGAACAGCTTTTGAACATGCACTTTTGACAGAATACGTCCGATACCAACTATCGAGTCGCCATATATGCCCAAATACCGCTCGACCAGTTCCTTTTGGCTATCTTCGAGGACAAAATGCACTGTTTCGGGTTTCTCAAATTGGTATGCAGAGAGAGGACCGGGATCCGGATCGTCCTCGTAGGCTTTCACGTTAAAACGCATTTTAGCAATAACGTCTTTATCCCGAAACTCGAACAAGTTCGTCATACGGTGCAGATGGTAGGTTTGGGCGTCCTTGGTAAAGGCGACGGCATCTTCAGAATCAACCTTAGACTCGCGAAGGTAATGAAGGAAGGTGCTCTGCGCCAGTTCCGCCAACTGGGGCCCATGCTGGGTAATGGCTAGAGTCTTGTAAATGAACAACAGGTTATTGCCCAAATCCCCTTTGATATAACTGTCAATAACGTCCGGACCGTGGACAAATTTCACCAAGTCTTCGCGTCGCTCCCACAACTCATCCCGCGTGGCCTCGGTAAAGGATTCATAGAATGCGCTGAGGTCACCATTGACCAGTGCCTCTGATATCAGTTCCATCCACCTGTATACCGACAGCCCGAGTTGTCGGAGAAGTTTGAGTAGAGTACCGAAGATACCGTCATTGTAGAAGATCGTCACTATCAGATGGAATTTCCGGCAATCGACATAATCTTCGAAAGATAGCGTATCCGAGGCCACGCAAATTTCTCCGATCTCAGCAGCCACTATGGGTTCGCCGAAAAGCTCAAAATTTCCATAGCAGCGAGGCAGGACACGGTATTTAGACACCATACCAAATTTTTCTTTGCTGATCTTGGTATTCATGTCTGTACCGGGCAGCAGCATAAGCTGGAACAGAAGGATGTTAGTAAAGCCCGCATCCATCACCACCTGTACCGTGCGATGATGTGTGGCTTTTGAATCGCCCGGGAGTCCGAGGATGATTTCGCTGTATGAATTTGCGCCAACTCGGTTGGCGTCCAACGCCAGTTCCATAAGGCCGTCAGCCGAAATATTGGTCCGCTTTATATTTTCAAGAACTTGTTTGTCTAGACTTTGTACTGACCCTGAAAGTCGTAGCGCGCCATCAATCAATTGAGAGGCCTCCAGAACACGTTCTTTCTTGTTTTTGCCGGTGGCAACGTTGATATATTCGGGCCATTGATATTTTTTACGTGTGCGGGCGAGTTCTTTGCAGGTATCAATATCCTCCGGATACATACCGAAGTTCGAATCCGCTATGAACAAATCGTTGCGCCCGCCTTCCTTCCTCCCCTCGGCCATTTTTTTTCCGATATAATCGAGTTCAGAAAATATTTTTTCACCGGAATTTTTGTATACTTTGTTGTAATAACCGACACCTTCAACGCAAAAGGTGCAACTGAAAGGGCAGCCGCGGTTTGTTTGAATAATCGGCAGCAGTAGGCCATCAAAAAATTCGTCCAGACGACCGCCGGCATAAGGTGAGGGAATCTCCGTCAGATCGCGAATGCGTTCAATGGAATCAGCAAATTGAGCTGAACCATCTTTGGAAATAGCCTGAACGGACGGAATGCGCGATCGCTTTACAGCCTCGACGTCTGAGGAATGTTCATCCAGCGATTCCAACAGTCTCGCGAAGGCTAGCTCACCTTCTTTGATAATATAGAAATCGACCATCGGAATTTTTTGCAGTAATTCCATTTGCTCGTCGACGTCCACTGGATAATTTGGGCCGCCAAAGACGATGACGGTTTCCGGAGATTTCCGTTTGACCGCTTCAGCAAACGCATAGGACAGTGAAAAATTCCAAATGTAATTACTGAAGCCAATGACGTCCGGCGGGCCAGATTCCTCCAACGCTTCAATTAATTTTTCTGGAAACTTAAACAATCGGATTGGTTCGGGCAACTCGATCTGCGTTTCGGTAAATGTCGCAATGCCGCCGATTGCGTTGGGAATGACATCGGCTGCTATGGTTTGTTGAGTATAGGTCAGATCAGCGATCCATACAGATAGATCGACCTTTCGGCGCGACGTGGCGCCGGAGTTCTTCCTGTTAATGTCCCGTTCGGAATTATTTTTATGCATCATGGTTCTGGAGTCCTCGATAAACCGGTTCCCATTCGCAAATCATTCGGGCGCGACACTCGCCGTCCCTGCAGGCTTGCGCCCCCATCCAAGCGCTTGGCGTTCCTTACTCCACCGAATCCACTTATGCCAGCTTTTCTTAGCCGGAATCAGTCTCGTAATATCGGCCAGGAAAAGGAAAAATCTAGAGTGCCAGACTGATGGCAGCTGAGTGATAACCTCTGTCCGCACGTCGGCAAATCCATATATTTCAAGACACATCCCAAGCGACCGAGTTGTGAAGGGAGTAACATGGGTAAAGCCGGCGTAGTAGTCATCCCAGCAATAGATCCAATCGGGTGTGAAGATAGCAACCTGTCCGCCGGGCTTTAACACCCGCATGATCTCTTTCATGTAATTCTCTATCTGCGGCAAATACAGATGTTCAATTACGGATTTGCTGAATACCACGTCGACGGAGTTGTCATCCAAAGGTAACGGGTTTTCGGCAAAGTTGCAGATGTGGGTAACATTCGGCCCCCCTTCGCGATCGATGCCGATTATATCGAACCCTAGTTCTTCAAGCGCTGCCATCTGGTCGCCGCGACCACAACCCAAGTCGAGAACTACCCCTTCCCTGACTTCGAGTTGATCGTAGAAGATATGTTTCATCAGAAGGTACGGGTAACGGTTAGTTGGGATTCCCGCCAACACGACATTTCGGTAGGAGTGGTCCGGGCTGATTTTGGTATTCGGGTCCGCTACATTGCTCATGATTGCGCTTGGTCCATATGTGGCAGAGATATCAAGCCGCTGGTCAGCATAGCTGCGGCCAGCAGGAGGTCTTCTGGGCCATCAAGATCGAAGTCGTAAGGGCTGGGAATTTCCGACGCGACCGATGGCTCCGAGAAAAAATCACCGCCGGCTAATAGCGATTGCGGTCGGGCGGCAACGACATTGCCGAAGACGAAATATTTCGGCTTGCGTTGTTTGTTGTAGGCTACCTTACGTTCCTCTGCGAAGACGAAAGACGCCCGTCCACTTTCTACCTGCCTTTGATTCCAGGCATGATGATTATGCGGAACAGGCGTCACGGTTTGGGCGGAAACGGCCTCTGTTTCACCTCCTGTAATTGCCAACAGATCCGTTATATGTTCGGGCAGAAGAAACGGACTGGTCGGCTGAATGAGAAACAACCAATCGGGCGCGATTTCCTGATGCTTCCTCGAACGATCCAAAAACTCTCGACAGACATCGGCGACAGCAGTGTCGTCGCCGGCGAGTTCATCGGGGCGGCGGTCGATCTCGATACCCAAGCCGGCCACGGTCTCGGCTATTCGGTCATCATCAGTGGAACACAAAATGCGCTCAAAACATCCGGCCGACAGCGCTGCCCTGATGCCATATTCAATCAAGGGGTGCCCATTTACTGAGACAAGGTTTTTTTGCGGAATACTCTTCGATCCCCCCCGCGCCGGAACCATTGCCCAGGCTTTCATAACGCCGGCTCCAGACCAAGGGCGCGCGCCGCCTTCTCAACCACGTACATTTGAGTTTCACTCCAGGCGTCTATTGTCGATCCACCGATATGTGGCGTTAGGATTAGGTTGTCATGATTCCGAGCGTATTTAACAAGCCGACTCTGAGAAAAATGCGCGGGGAAATTTGGGTCGTACTCTCCATCAATGGTGTCTAATGCCGCGCAGTGGAGGTGACCTGATTCCAGCAAATCGAGCAACGCATCCGTATCTAGAAGTTCACCCCTGGCGGTGTTTATCACCATCGCGCCGGACGGCAACGCCGCCAGAATATCGCTAGAGATCAGATTCTCTGTTTCGGCATTGGCCGGAGCATGGAGACTAAGAATATCAGCATTGGATGCCAACTGATTTAAGGACGCCAAGCCGCCTTCGATGTAAGGATCGTAATAATCCACAGCCATGCCCATAGCGCGCGCGATATCCGCAACCTTTCGCCCCAACCGCCCATAACCGACAATGCCGAGGCGCAGTCTGGAAAACATCCGGGGCGCACCCCACGGTCGCCGGTCCCAATTACCCTCACATGTGCTTTTATGCGCTGCCGGAATTTGTCGCCAGGCCGCTAGCATTAATCCGATGGTATGTTCTGCGGTCGGCGTAATTGTATCAAGAAAGTCCTGTTCATCATGCAATGCACAGACAGCGATACCTCGGCGTGCAGATTCCTTCATATCAATATGAAACACACCAGTGGTGTTCGAAATCACGGCCCTTAAGTTTGGACAACGATCTAATTTTATTTTATCCAAGGCATAACCCAATGGGGCAAACAATACTGATACACTTTCTAGAACCGCATCGGTATCGTTCCGCGGATCATCCAATTCAATTAATTCGAACAATTCTCTGGCGCGGCTGAGCGGCGCTCGTTGATAACTCAAAACCCTGTAATAGAGTGCGTTGGGTTTCAATATGTCATCCTCTTAATCATCAGGCGATCATCGATGGGAATAGTGGAAAGAACGGAAACAATGCGCTCACCTGCCCGGCCGTCACCAAAGGGCTGTTCACAGTTTCTGGCTGCAGCCTTAATTTCAGGATCGGAGATCGCACCTTCCAAAGCACGTTGAATTGCTCCACGTTCATGATCCACGGTGACCATGTTGCCGGCATGTTGTCTGCCCTCTTGACGGCGCCCAATATTTACGGCCGGCAATCTGAAATAAGGTGTTTCGATGAGCCCGGCTGAAGAATTGCCAACCAACACTGCAGCGCAATTTAGCAGCCCCCAAAACAGAAAAGCGTCCAGATTGACCCGAACTCGAAATTGCGGCGGTTGCGCAATTTCATCTATTGCTGTCAGTACACCTTCATACCCTGGATCGGAACAAGGATGGACAACAACAGCTTGGTAGTTACTGGCTCGGACCGCCTCTAGGGTCTCGGACATTTGAAAGTAGGCGTCTTGCGGTGCCGTGGTTTCCGAATGTTGTAGAACAACGATGACCGGTTTTTCCGGATCTAAGCTTAGTTCCTTATATACTTCGTTTGCCGGAGCATATTCACCGGCGACAATCAAGTCGACATGATTATCGCCGACCTGATGAATTCGCCACGGCTCCTCTCCCATGCTGCGAATGCGGTCGGCGCTGCTTTCAGTAGACGGAAAATGCAAATTGGCCAGCTTGGTAACGGCATGGCGTATTTGTTCGTCATGTGACCCCGATAGATCGCCGCCTTGCAGATGGGCGATTGGTATTCCTAAAACGGTTGCCGCCATTGCTGTCGCCAAGACTTCGCCGCGATCGCCATAGAGGACACAAATATGCGGATCATGCTCCTCCAATACATCGGCCATTTTGGTTGCGCAGAGACCAAGGGCGCGGGCTCTGCTCACCGCAAGGTCATCCTGTTGCTCCATATCGACAGCTGCGGTAACAACGAATTCTTTCTCGACTTCTTTGATGGTTCTACCAAACTTAGCGCTGACATGTTGATCGGTAACGACCAATTGTAGATCCAGATTCGGGTCATCGCGAATCAGCCTCAACATCGGCTTCATAGCGCCAAATCCACCTCGTTTTCCTGTAAGTACAAATATTTTTCGCATCATAGCCCTTATTAGGCAGCCCCTGTGGTTGCTTCCGACTGAGTAGCTTTATTTTTAAGCTCATCTCGAATTACGTCATAGATAACCTTGCCGGAAAGGTCGATCAGCTTGTCAAACCGCTCACGCGGATATTCGGCTTCTCCGCTTTCGATAGCGCGAATTTTTTCAATTACCTCTTCGGCGCGCCGAACGCATAGCTCTGGAAATTCTCTGTAATAGCTAGGTAAATCCGGCGGGTACGTATCCCATACATAGGTTATCAATCCATATTGGATCGCCTCGGCGGCAACCGAGGAAGTGTCGTTCGATACAGCGTATCGGCACTCAAGCATCAAGGGATAACTGTTGCCGCTATAAAACTTTATATTTTCCGGCGGATTGTCAATTATACTTGTTAAATTCAAATGGTATTCGCTACGGGCAGAGTATTTTTCCTTAATAATAATTTTTCGGTCGGGAAAAGCGCGCGCCAGTTTTACCGCTTCGCCAAATAGCTCACGTTCGCCCAACAACCGGGAAATGAAAAAAATGATGTCGCGGCTACGGGGTTCTGATAGGCGGCCCAATTGCTCACGTGTCATCCCGAAAGAGCCAACAGCACGATACTGCATTTTCGCAGGCCATTTCTCCCTATAATGCTGATCGTAGGGATAATCCCCAAATACAAAATAGGTATCAAAATCAACGTAGCGGGTTCGGGTGTCAATTATGCCCGGTATAGGCAATCCATGAGCAAGACCCAGCGAAGTCGCACCCGAGCGACGAAGTTCATCAGTCCGGATAATATGCTCTGAATTATAATCATCCCGGCTTAGAAAATAATTTACTGGATGCCGTTGGAAGAGAGTACGAAAGAGGATCCTATTAAACGGAAGTTTAACGACCGCAAAAAATAAGTCCGCCGGCAATTGATGGCAATACCAGAACAATCGAAAGATATCTTTTAGAACTAGCAAGGCAGTCGCCACACCATCGCCAACGGTAAGGTGTAGTTCATCCGGATGGATGCCTTGAAATCCGGTAAATTCATCCCAACTGGCGGCCTCTCGCCGTTGTTGATGATTACGAAAGACAAACAATACCTCGTCCTTACTGTCGGTAATTTCCGAAACCAAATAAGTCGTCCGTTGGTCGAGTACAAAATCGGCGCCAAGATGGACTGTTTTTGCATCCAAAGCGACGCGCTTTATGCGCCGCAGAATCCACAACCATGAATACACTACCAAGCTCACTGCGGTCATCGCCGCCGAGAAAACACCGCCACTTTTAATGGTCTTAACAGGAAATGTTGGCTCCGCGCCATAATACCGGCGATACCATAACGGGATATCCCGGTCTATACCGGAAACCTCAGCAACTTGGTCGCCGGTGTCCGATAGGCGTTTCAAGGTCGTTACAATCCATAGTTTCTGAGTGTATTGGCAGGCGGCATGCTTAATCGCGAGCGCGTAGTCCGGGAGTTGTTCGAGGCGGTCGAACCGGTAGTCGCCTGCTATACCGTCTTCCAGTTTCCTGAAAAGATCTGGATATTCCGGCATCCAGGAATGTACGAAATACCGTTGATCGGACGGAAATAAATCCTCAATCGGCAACACTGCCCCCCGGCGGCACATGAAATTATACAACCGGCGCCAGACTCCGCGCAGCATCGGGAAGCCGATGCCGATTTCAATCACGTAGATTGGGCGACCCTGGAGATAGGCTCTCAGCGCCCGCCATAATCCCGATAAATTGAGAGCGACGATACAAGCACGGTCCACCCTACTCATTTAACGCCGTCAACAAAGCAACTCGCCTATTTTATCCATCTTGTTCAATTGGTTTGGCCTCCGGTCGAGAATTTTGAAGAATCTCATTATCAGAGCCTCAAACAAATAGGTGATGCCATTTGGATTAACGTGTGCCGCATGGAGAAGAATGCGGAATGGTTCTGTTTACAAAGGGGATCGTTCTTTAACTCCATTTTCGGGAACTTCGCCCTGAGCTATCAGAGCTCTAATAATTATCAAGTCCAATGGCGTATCAATGTCTATAGAACGTTCAGGTGGCATAATATGGGCGACGGATTGCGCGTTCACAAAGATTTTATTTTCGCGGAAGCGTTGGATTTCGGCAACGTAAACAGCCCCATTGAGGACGTAAGAGACAGGTAAATTTTGTCGCCTATGGCCATCTTCAGGATACGGCAGGATCCGGTCCATGTGCCCGTCTGGGTCAATGTGAAACATCCAATAAGGCGACTTCGCGACCTCAACCACGGTGACCGCGGAGGCCATCCCATTCTCCAAACAAAGCTCAAGGCAGGCATCGATGTCCCTTCCGATTCTAAGGGGTGAAGTCGGCTGCAAAAGCACCAACAGATCATACTCTTTGTCTAAACTATCGAGAGCATGAAGGATCGTTTCCTCGACCGAAGCCTCGTCGGTTGCTAAATGAGCAGGACGGACAAAGGGAATCTCGCATCCGACAGCCTCGGCGGCGGCGATTATTTCCGGATCGTCCGACGATAGAATTGTACGGTCAATATATTGCGAATCCCAAGCGGCCTTGATGGTCCAGGCGATCAGCGGGCGACCGCCAACGTCAGCAACGTTTTTACCGGGTAGGCCCCTGGACCCGCCACGCGCCGGAATAATCGCTAGAACTGATTTGTCTTCGATCAACCTATTTTACCGATGTCATTCGATTGACGTATCTTAATCCGTGTCTTGAAGACCGGGTGTTCCTAAGCCGTGCGTATCATAGCAGGTCTTACACAAAGGTAATTCATCATGGCGCATATCAACCAGCATATCTCGGAAGTAGTTCATTTTTTCCGAGTGCCAGATTTCTTTGATCGAGGCTTCACGGACATCGCCTATGATCATCGTATTTTCGCTATCCATGCAACAAGCCGTCACCGTGCCATCCCAATTAATGGAAATTTTGTCGAAAACTTCCGGGCACTCCGGATGCTTCCGAACGACCGATTCTTGCTCTTTAAGCGGTTTGAGCATGGCCAGTTCGTCTGGCCGCAAACGAACAGCATTAAGATCAACATATTCCAATACCGTGCGTCCAACATTGACTTCATCGGCAATGTTCTCGAATAATTTTCTAAATTCTCGAACCTGCTCTTTGGTCTCGTAGGTAATTGTTGTCGACGCCTGGACGAAGGGTTGGCGGAGTTTGCCCCGGCGCTCAATAAGACGGCCCATCGTAGAAACAAGTTCGTCAAAGAAATCGATATTTCGCATCTCTTTGTAGCTTTTGCGATCCACCCCTTGAAAAGAAAATTTGATTGAATCGAGAGGAACTTCCAAAAGTGCGTCGACCATTTCGTCACTCATCTGCGAACCATTTGTATTAATATGCAAAAGATGCCCTTGCGCCTTCGCCGCGCTTAGAAATTCCAATATATGAGGATGGGTCAACGGTTCGCCCCAACGAATGAACCGGAGTGGCGTGCCGTACCCTTTAATGCCGTCCAAAACACTTTCGAAGATGTCCTTCGACATAAAGCCTTTATCTCGTTCTTGCGAAAAATTACCGGTAGGGCACATTAAACACCTGAAATTACAGGTGTTGGTCATCTCAATGTCGATCATGTAGGGAAAATCAGGAAGATTATCCAGTTTATGCCTGGAATCGCCCGCGTTGCACCGATCATAACTTTTCTGCAATGGATTTTTGATCACTTTTCTAATCCTTTTGATAATGTCTTGGTACCGCAATCCAACGAGCCTTCAATCACCTGCCAGAAGCGTAGAGATGCGTCGGGAATTTCTCCAAACGCACACAAATATTTCAGGATCGCCTGTCGGTCGGGCCGCCAACCCGCGACCAACGCCGCCACAAGATCGCGTGGTGTATCGAAAGCCTGTAAGCGATCGGTGTATTTGCGCGCCATCAAAGAAGGGTAATGACGAAGCGCAAAATATGGTTTGCCGACGGCAAATGTCTCTATCAGCGAGCCTGAACTTACGGGACCGATCACAAGATCGGCCCATTTTAAATGTTCGGTCAATGGCCCGGATTTATAGATCTCACAATCAAGGTCGTAATAACGAAAAGCCTCTTGGTAATAAGAGAGCCTCGGGGTGCCCGGGTGGATTTTCAATCGAATGGTTTTAAAACCCAAATTTTTAAGTTCCCTGACAATTTCCACTGAATAGGAAATTTTTGTCGAGTGAAGGCCGTGTATGTCATAGCCGTCAACCCAGGATCCGAGAATTAGAATTTTTTCAGATTGGCGGGACACCGATGGTCGGTCTGCTTCGGCGGCAACAATATCAATCCCCGGATAACCGGTGCGAACCGATTTAACGGGTGATCCCGTCGCTCGAAGCCACTCTTCCTGCTGCAGACCCCAGGCGAAAAATTGACTGATCAGGGGCGGTCCATAAGCATCCCCGGTCCTGATATCCAATTTTTGATCCGACAACAACATGCCGTTAGACAACTCATCCACGGGCACGCCATTCAAGTTGGCGATTTCTGCGATTAAGCGGTTGAGCGCATTGCCGGCGTCACCGATGCCCACCCGAGCAAAGCGATGGCGCTGGAAGAACCGCTCATAGCGCTTGACCATCGGCGCCCGGGATTTCAGCCAGCCCTTGTCAAATACGCGGCCTCGAATGAATTCCCGTCGACGCAGTTCCATTCCCTCCGCCGGCGCGTTCCAGGCTGCTATCACCTTGCCCGGGATATCATTGACTTCGTCTTCCTCGGACCGCGTGAGGCGCCCGGAAGGAAGGTTGGTCAAAAGGATACCCCGGCGCCAACATCGCCACAGAAAACGGAGATTCTTGGGCCATTGTCCGGCTAACAGAACCAAAGTTAATCGATCACTGTCGAAAGCCTTCATGAGGGGCTCGATGACCTGCCAGTTATTTAGAATGAAAATCTTAGGACGATTTCGCAGGTGCGGCGCTGTGATATAGAAAATGGCGCCGACCGTCAGAGAATATATTTTACGGAGCCAGGGACGAAATCCGGATTCTGGCGTATTGATCCCCATATGTAACGTATCGGGCCACAATGGATCAGCCGGGTCCGGTGGGTCGAGGGCATCAATAAATAGTGCGCCATGGCTCTCGGCAACCTCGGCGACCAAAGTTCTCTTGAGAGCGTCATCGAGAAGTTGATTTTCTGTTTGCACGTCGATTAGTAGGATTTCCTCGGGTTTGAATTGTTCCGTCAGCCGGTGCAGCGCGCATAAAAGACGCTCGTAGGATTTGGTGAACAAGGCACTGTCCTGAAGGAACTGCTTGCCCATCGAGACCCCGCGAAATTCTGTTATATCGTTGCCATTTTCGTCAATCATCCAACGGCTGCTACGTAGATATAATTCCAATGGAGAATCGGTATCGTCTGGCCAATATTCCATCGCTGTCTCGTAATGAATTCCGTGACCGCCTTTATCCACCCATTTGCGCCAGCTCAACCAATCGGTGCTGATGACCAGAGAATCTGTATCATCGGCATTCAGCGCAGCAAGATGGCAGCAATGGGAAATAAGAATTAGACGTCGATAGCGCGCCTTAAGTCGATCCGTCGGCTTCAGGACCGAAAGCTCAGTCAACCGATCAATGGGATTATCCGCCACAACCTTGCTGGCCACGATCACGAGGTGATCCCCGTCAAATCTAATTGTCGAATGCATTGATTGCCGTATCGGTCATTGGCCGCAATGCCAATACGAACAACATCTTCCAGCGGTAAAGTGTCCCCGTGAAACGCGTAGTACCACTTTCGACCAGAGGGCGAAAAATCGAGATTGTCATGGATGAACCGTCTGGATTTGGTCTCGATGGCAAGAAAGGGTTGGGGACCAAACACCTCCCCAGCGGCGCAGACTATTTCAACATACGCGACGTCATTTCCCCCCGCCGGTCTAAAATGAAGTTCGAGGTCCACGGCAGCAGGTTTATCACCCTCTTTGAATGCGACGGCCTGAAAGGCATTGACGGCTTCGTCGAACATAAATGGTACATCGGGATATTTTTTTGCTGACACCGCGATGAGATCACGCAGATATTCAATCTCGGGCTCCATATCGCGGTAATCATGATTGGCCACACCCACCAAAGTCGGCAAGCCCTCGGCGGCGCGGGCAAATGCTTTGTCCATTTCTGGTTGGTCGAGATTGGCAATGCGGTTGAAGACATTTAAGGACCGAGCTATCAGCCGCCGACAATGACCAGGAACTTGATAATTGTCGTGGCTCGGATGATATACGGACCAATCCGCCGGCGCCTGGCGCCAGTCGCCAGAGCGACCGTTGCGGAAATCCACATGGGCATCAAATTCGGCTGGATCCGCTACTGCCATATTTGACGTATCAAAGGGAATCCACTGTTCAAGAAACCAATTGCTGTCCGGGCGTTCCGCCTGAAACCCCGCTCGGAAAGCGACGGGAAACCATTGCCGTTCAATAACCTTTCTGCTCAATATCTCAAAAATTTCAGGGCTACGGAAATAGTGGGTCGCACAATTATGCGCGTCTCGATAAGTAGACATAGGGTGAAAATGCCAATGTAGGGCATCGCTGCAATCTGATTGTTGCAATAACCGTTGGCGATAATGGTCGAACACGGCGTGGAATCCCGTGGCGCGCCGGCGTGGATTGTAATCATAATTCACATGGTCGAGACAAAACCAATTGAAAACCCAGCCACCGCCAAAAGAATCTGTCATTCGGTTCCGGAATTGCGGATCAGTTACGCGGTCGAGCATTTCATCCACTTTGCTCCAGTCATCCATAAAATTCTGGTTGTGGTCGCCCAATAAATTGCGGGCATCTTGCTCGCGCCCGCCGAGGTCTAATTCACCTTGGCGAATGAGCTCCAGATTTATGGAGGTAGGGGCAATGCCAGATATACCAAGGTACTCTTCAAGACGTTGGAACTTGACTTCGGGCGACTCGTACAGAGGCCCTTCGGTATCCACGCAATGTACAAAATGCACAGTAGCTGACACTATTTAAAACTCACTTTTAATGCTGAATGATCAGATATTATTTGCTGGCGGCGATATGATCGGCCAAGTTACCAAGAACCAGCAATTCCTTTTCGATAAGTTCGTCACCGGAAATCTTAACGCCGTAATCCTTTTCAATACGAAATAGGATGTTAATTAGGTCCAGTGAATCCAATTCCAGATCATTTTGTAAATTCAGCCCCGTTGCATCGCCTTCGGGAAAAATTATTTGATCGGTATTGGCGTCTTTTATTAGATTGATCAGTTCAAGAACCAGATCTTTATTATTATCGTTGCTCATAATTAATCCTCATAATTTGCGGTCAAGATCGTACTTGCCCAAGAAAGCCCAACGCCAAACCCAGATAAAAAAATGTTATTTGGCTTAACGTCTTGAGATAAAATTTGCCGCTCAAGGGCGATCGGAATCGTCGAAGATGTAGTGTTGCCGGTATCTTTCATATCAATCACCAGTTTATCGTCCGGAATTTTTAGTAGTCCCGCCAAAGACTTAAGCATGAAACTATTTGCCTGATGAAATAACCAGAGATCAATGTCGCTTTTGGTCTTGCCGTTCCGCTCTAGGCATCTTTCCACGGATTTTGGAACTTCTTCCATCACCAGAGAAAATATTCCCCGCCCATCCATAAACAACGGTTCTACAATATCGCGGCGCATTGCACTGCCACGCGCAATCAACTCTTCATGGCGGCTGCCATCCGTCCCAAAATCCAATTGTCCGACGGTGTAAATAGGATGCGGTCCCAGCAGAGTAGCCGTTGCGGCATCGCCAAAAAGGGGCGCCGTGGCCCGATCGGCCGGAGACACCAATTTCGAATAGGTTTCGGTGGTAACCAACACCCCCCGCTCTATGCCCTGAGCCTCCATCAAAGCCAGCGCCGTGGCCAGTCCGTAGACATACCCTGAACAGCCCAAATTAATATCCATCGCAGCACAATTGGATGATAAATTTGTGCGATCCTGAACCAAAGCGGATACGTGTGGTAGGCAATAATCAGGCGTTTGGGTTACCACAATGAGTAGTCCTATGGATTTTACATCAACGCCGGTTTGGTCAAATAATTTAAGGCAAGCGGCAACTGCCAAATCCGAGGAAAATTCGTCGTGCGCCGCAAAATGACGGCTCGTGATGCCGAGTTTATTACGGATAAACGGCTCCTCAAAATCATGCTCGGCAATTACGGTTGTATTGGAGATGGGGGTGCCGGGAAGATAGAAACTGATTGCTTGAATTCCAACAGCCATCATCCAAAACCATTCTTCAAAGTTTGGCTACGCAAAATTTAAATCCTGAGTATCTTGCGAAGCGAAACCTATCGTGAAGTCATAAATCGTCGAGTCAAAATCTAAGGATATTTTACTGAGCGTGTGGCGGTAACCCTCCAAATCGCCCATGCCTATATTCTCAACCTTCATCTGGCCATCCGACAGACTAATAGTTTTCGGAAACACAAAACCTCGACAGGAAACGAACTTGAACTTCACCAAACGTTGTGGCTCCACGTCGGCTACTGTTTTCAGGTGAAGCTGCTTATTGACTTCGACCACACCCTGGATCAAATCATAGTGAGATAGAATATTTTGAAGTTCGGCATTTCCTTCAAATGGGCCGCTTAGATGAATTTCTCCAACGAATGTCTGTTCGATCGATTCCCGCCGCTTTACAACCAACTTCGGCTGATCCGCATAAAGTCCTACTAAATAATTTTTACCATCAATTTCACAAAACATATCGGCGAGCGCATTTGCGCCTTGATGCTTGGCGGCAACCTGCTCAGCATCAAATACTCGGATTGTATCATCGTTTATAATTTTTTGACGAATGTTTAAGCGCCTAACTCTCACTTCGGCTAGCCCTTTTCCGTGCATTTTGACAACAGTTTCTCGAAATTTCTCAGCGAGCGTCGGGCCGTGAATATAGTCTCGGGCACCGTTTAAGAAAAAATCAGATCGGATGGAGTACATTTTTTACTTAATCTCGGCTTTAATTATCCACATTTTCTGATTTCATGATTGATGCTTCACGATGCATGAATTTTGACGGTAAAATCACAATCGACAACTTGCTCGCCATGCTGATTGACGCATATTCCTTTGACTTTTAAAGCGCACATGGATTCGATACGACCAACTACTTCTACCGATGCCGTAATCTCGTCCCCCATGTAGACCGGCTTCAAAAATCGTGTGGATTTTTCGAGCGCGACAACTGTCGTGTTGTCAGAGCCGAAGGTCTGCACCAGCGCACCAGCGAGCCGGCTTTCCTGAACAAAGCCGTTTGAAACCCGCGCCAGAAATCCAGCCCGGCGACCAACCGCATCATCGAAATGAACTGGATTGTCGTCCCCGCTAATTTCGGCAAAAAGGCGGTTGTCTTCTGCTGTTACGATTTTCTGAAACGTTCCCTTATAGCCAATTTTGAAGTCGTCATATTTCACCTAAATTCATACTCCGATTCGAGTGTAGACTCGCTTTTCGCTTTCTATTGCGGCAAGTTTGAATTGACCGGACGTTGGATCCGGACAACTGTCATTGAGTGACATATTTTCATAATCAATTATTGATTTTTCATACTCTTCAATGGAAATTCTTCGGCGCGCGCTAAGGGCCTGCTCGACTTTCAATTGATCTGCCATTTCGGCCCAAGTGTCCCTGAATTCTCCACGTAGCAAAGCAGCTCCGCAGCCGGAACCATAGGAAAACAAATAGCAGCCATCCAGATCCTCTTTTAATTTCGTAGGATCAGTGGTTTCGGACAAAGAAAATTCAAGCTGGCTGGCCAAAGACAGCCACAGGCTGCCAGTGTAGATATTCCCGATGCGCGCGGAAAATCGGCAGGATCGCTCCACCTTGGCGACAAAATGTTGTTTCCAATCGATTTTTTCATCAATCATTACGGCGATACGCGCGTGCACTTGCTGCACCAGCTTTGGATAGGGCGTATGGTAAATAAAGGCGGAATTGCCATTAATTTTTTCAAGGGCCCCAAAACACGAATTTGCAGCGTCGATATAGCATTGCGTAGAATACAAGCCGTCAACGATCGGGTAAATTTTATCGAGGGGTTTCCAAAAATCCCAAACTTGTCGGCTATAGGTGCTTAATTCCTCGAGTGAAAGCAATCTGGGGTTTCTACTCAATAACATGGCGACGGCGCCGGCGCCTTGCGTTGGCTCACCCAAGCTTTCTTTGCCGTATCTGGCAATATCAGAAGCGATAACCAGCGCATATTTATTTTTTGGATTATGCAGCCAATCGAGCGCCGCCAAAACGCCATATGTGGCACCGGCACAAGCGTGCACAATATCATAGGTCCGGCAGGATGTTGAGATTCCCAGCAAGTCATGCACATGAGCGGCTGTCGGTTTTGATTTGTCCACGGCGCTCTCGGTGCCGATAACCAACATTCCAACGTCTTCAGGAGACACCCCTGCCTCTTGCAATACTTTAAGGCCTGCGTTGGCGGCCAGCACGACGACGTCTTCGCTTGGCATAGCAACCGCCGCGTTGTGGATTCCTATTCCTACCAAATATTTCTTAGCGTCAATATTTCTTGCCGCAGCCAAGTCGGTCAAATCGAGATACTGATCGGGAAAATAGACGGCAAGATGGTCCAACCCTATTACGTCTGTATTATTCATGGCGATGTAAAATTATTCATTTAATTGTCGTCGGTCTTTTATGCGGTGTTTGGTCATTCGCGCCAGGGCGACTGCGTGGGCGGGCGATCACACCAGATATATATATCTTCGGTCATTAGATCGGTTACGGCTTTTACAAAATTTCCCATTGAATAAGCATAAACATGGCCGGCACCAAGGGGATAATTTTTGACCAGATCAGTTTCGTCGAGGTGTTGGAAAATCCATTTTGTGTTGCTTCGCTCAATGCCGCAATCGCGGTACCACACATGTAAATAGAATGGCTCGACAGTCTTCTCACCGTCCCGCATCACCGGATGCATAAATTCCTTGGTATAGCGGTATGGAACGGCCATGATTTGCTCGACATGATGGACCGTACTGCAGGTGTGGCGTGGATATAGACCGATACTTATGCTCAATGTGTCCATGCTCGCCATTCTGCCCTCTGGCGTATTAGGGCCGAAGGCATGCCGCGAAACATTTTGCGTAATCTCCCCAGCCTGGGGGCCAATAGCGGCATAGGATACGAAAGGATGAAAACTGCGCAAGGCCTCGGGTTGGCGCCGCACGAACTCGGATAATTGTCCAACTTGGTAAACCGGCGTCGTGGCAGGGTCGAACACAATATCCGTATTGCAAAGATTGGTTGATCCCGTTGGCACCACCAACGTTCCTTCCGGCCCTAACAATTCCAGGAGCGCCTTGAAATGAGCTTCGAGTACCGCCGTTCCGCTCATATCTTCGTAAACCATCAGAGGCACGAGATCAGAGGTCACGTAAACAACGCTGGCCTGATCAACGCCCAGTGCTGCATAGGTTTCAAGAATATCGTCGAAAGAATATGCCATCTTTAACCATCTTGCCAAACCGTGTGGCGCAAAGACCAAGCGGCGTTTTCATATTTCCATAGATGCGGTGATCGAAATCGATCCGCTAGATGAAGTAAATAATCCTTGTCCATTATCGGCTGCTCGAACATGGATGAGGCGCCCGGAAATTGTTTTTCCGGAATACTCAGATAGTTCATAAGCTCATCAATGAATCGCTCGGGAAACTCGCCATCATAGCGGCGTACCAGGGCGATGCCTTCCTCCCTATTTATATCGCCGGAACGAATTTCCTGGGCGGCGTCATAGGTCGCTCGCCCAATGCCGAACTTTATGTAAGTCGTGAAGTAGTGGAGATCGTCGATTTTGTCATCGATGCTGTTATATTTACTATATGTGCCTGGCGTTCGCTCCGGCGAAGCTTCAAATCCCCCATGTTCAACGGCGTAAAAATAACAAGTCTGCGGATGCCATTTAAGATAATAACCTAGATAATGGACTTCCGTTTGCGCCTTTTCCAATTCGCTGACACGGGCCGGTATATAGGGTTGTAGTTCATGCCGATCGACATCAAAATATCGAACTAAGTCGCGCAACGATACTCCACTCAAAAATAATTTTTCCTCATCTTCAACTGAATAGTATTCGGATTCTCGTTGTGATACTTCGTTATCAGCATTTGGATTACCATATTCCGCTTCGTTCTCTCCATAAAACACCAACGGAATATCGTGCAGAACCGACATTTTTGGCGCAATGGCTTTTTGGCCAATTATGAACGGCTGAAACGGATGAAACAGGTTTTCGATAGCCAACCGTGTCAATATTCGATGAACACGTCCGTTTGGCGTTACCAGAGTATTGTCAAATCCAGAATGCAGCCACGCTTCAAAATTACGCCAGCCCCAATCGGTATAAATATGCGGCGCCCAAGTAACCGTAAGAGGATGCATTCCGTATTTATATTTCAGAACGTGAGAGGCGTAAAAACTATCCTTACCCCCGGAACCGGGAACGATACAGTCATAGCTGCCGTCATTTTTCCGAAATTTATTGCATAGGTCGATCAGCTGCTTTTCGCGCTCATCCCAGTCTATCTCATTTTGTTTTTTATGCGCCGCTCGACAAGGATCGCAAATGCCATTTTCGTCTATGTAGATTGTCGACTTTTTGCTTTTTATGTCGTGCTGGTACTCGACTGCCGAATTCGGGCGCTGATTTGAAATAATACAAGATTTGCAAAACCGCACATCTTCCGGCAGGCCATATTTAGCAGGTAAGGGCTTGGTCCCAGCGACGTTGGTAAATGGCGATATGTCCTCATTTTTAGGTCTGGGATAAGGTTGCATTCGATCTTCGGTCCTCGCGGGTTTGCGGTCATGGAAATATTTTTGAAAATTCGTAATTGGCTCGCTGGAAATCATCGATCTTCCCCACGTCGATCCAATATTCACGAACCGGAAAAACAGTGGATTTCATCCCAGTTCCTATAATCAGTTTGAACAGGTCCGTCATGTCCAGATGTTCGTCTTTTACGATCAATTTGAGGATTTCAGGCTCGAGAACATAGATCCCCGCATTAACAAAAGACGTGTAAACCGGCTTTTCCTCTAGGTCGACAACATATTGGTTGTCGATGGTTACCACGCCAAAGGGAACCTGGTAATCGTATTCACGCACGCACATGGTAGCCTGTGCGCCTTGTTCTTTATGAAAATCAAGAAGGTTATTGAAGTTTACGTTGGTCAACACATCGCCGTTCATTACAATTAACGGCTCGTTCAGATCCTCGACCGGCAGCAAACCGAGTGCGCCGGCAGTTCCCAGTTGGCTATCTTCCACCAGATATTGAATGTTCACATTCCAGTGGTCACCATTACCAAAATGCTCCTTGATCATTTCGGCTCGATAATTCACGGATAAATAGAATTTGTAAAAATTACCATCAATAAAGGTTTTAAGTATGGTCTCGAGAACTGGATATCCGCCGACTTTCAGAAGGGGTTTGGGCCTATTTTCTGTCATTGGCATAAGTCGATGACCCAACCCGCCCGCCATAAGAATTACGCGATTATTATTTCTATCGTTCGTTTCTAAAAGCTCATCTTCGATGGTGAGTCCGACAATTTGCGACTGGGCGTTAATAATTGGAAGCTGGCGAACAGAATTCGATCTCATTATTTCGAGCATTCGCTGTTTGCCATCGTCGGGCTTAGCGACCGTGAATTCACGACGCATTATTTCTATAACTGGGGATTCCAACGAAAGGCTGCGGATTAGGCCGCGGCGAACATCACCATCGGTAACGGTTCCAATGAGTGCATCATTTTTGTCAACGACCAAGCAAACCTTTTCCACACAGTCGTCGATGATGCGGATAGCATCCGCTATTGTATGATCCGCAGAGACAACGGTCTTCTTCCATCTCATAATTAAGATTCTTTCCCTATAGGTCCGGCAGGCCGCGCCGGAACACCAAAAACGGTTGCCCGAGCCGGTACGTCCCGGATCACGAGTGCGCCTGCGCCAATTACTGCACCGTCACCAATGTGAATATTCTGGATGGTTGTACTTGCACATCCGATATGACATCCGTCTCCAATTGTGACGCCGCCTGAAATGATTGCTCCTGGCGCAATATGCACATGATCGCCGACATAATTGTCATGGTCGACAACCGCGCCACTGTTGATCAGGCTATTGTCACCGAGACGGGTGCCGGGTTGGATCACAGCTCCGGCCATAATCTGAACGCCTTCTCCGATGTCGCAGTCGGACGCGATTGACGCGGACGGGTGAACCACGGCTACAAAATCGAAATTTCTCATTTTGAAGTGATCGAAAATTCTTTGGCGGTCGCCGGTGTCTTTGGTGGAACCGATCCCGTTGACCAATGAAATATCAGATGGGGCGATTTTATCTAAATACTCGTCACCACCTATCACCGTAACGCCATGAACCAGAGAGCCATGAAGGCTGGAATTTGCATCCAATAGGCCCGTTATTTCAATGGAATTAAGCTTAAGGGCTTCGATCAGAACTTTTCCGTGTCCACCCGCACCAATTATAATGACGGGGCGGCTCACGATTCAATAATCTCATCGGGGGCATAATTCCGTGAAGCAACGCGGCCCAGCCAGTCCCAATAGTGCATCGGAGAAATGCCCGTGCCGGGACGTTTGGAAGTCAAATTTTCCGAGGTAAATCGCTCTCCCATTTTTATCGCCCGCGCGGCCACTAGGCTACGGCGAGCGGCTTGGGCGTTGCCATTTTCCGACGCCGTCGGTGCCTTAATTCCGTCGCCAAGGGATGAGGCTGCATTGCGGATAGCGGAAATCATACCAACAAGTTCCGGCGGCTCTAGCGAAGCCAAATGATCCGGACCAGATAAAGTTCGGTCCATAGTAAAATGTTTTTCTATTACTTCGGCGCCGAGGGATACAGCAGCAATCGCAATTTCCGATCCTAGCGTGTGGTCGGAATATCCCACGGGTAGGCCGAATACATCGCGCATATGATCCATTGCACGTAAATTAACTTCCTCCATTGGCGCCGGGTATTCGGTGGTGCAGTGGAGCAGCGTAACCTTTTCCAGAAGAACCTTTTTCCCTTCCTCAGAAGCATAGGCCTCTTCGAAGCCACCCCTATTTGGATCATCACCGCCGTCAATATAGCCGAATGCAAGGACGCCGAGAGCAGCCTCAATATCCGAGAGATCGGCCATCCCCGTTGATAAAATTATCGGCTTTCCCGTTTCCGCCGCTTCCAATAACAAGTGCCCGTTGGTCAACTCTCCAGATGCAATCTTAATCAATGGAACATCAAGATCGTCGGTAAGGAAATGCAGGCTATCGACATCAAATGGAGTAGAGAGAAATGTGATCCGCTTTTTACTGCAGTAATTTGCCAATTCATGAAATGACTGGCGATCCAGCTGAAGACGGCGCAATAAATCCAACTGGCTTTCCGCATTTTTCGTATTTCGTGTTTGATATTCCGCTTTCGCCGCACTCGCAGTTACAATCTGTTCAGGTTGATAGGTCTGAAACTTTACCGCATCTGCACCGGCGCCAGCGGCGACGTCGATCATTTGAAGTGCAATATCCAAATCACCGCAATGATTAACACCCGCTTCAGCAATGATAAAGGGGATCAATTCGTTAATTGTATTTTGCCTGGCAGGTCAAAAAATTTCTTCCGTTTAAGCACGGCTAAGTCACAATCCTCCAAATACCGGGTGATCGCTTTCGCCGTACCACCTTTGCCAAAAGGTGTTTCTTGGTTTCGGATGCTGGCGCGAAATTCGGCGTCTTTGGTTTTATCGATCGCCCGCCGAATCTCTATTTTACTTGCGCCACAATCTATAACCGACGTTGCTCGGAGTCTGCCGCGTTGGCGATCCCCGATATTAACGGTAGGCACCTTCATGATTGGCGCCTCGATCACGCCACTCGATGAATTTCCAAGCACGGCCGTCGCCAGCGCCATCAACGATAGATAGTTTCGCAGCCCGAGTGAATCATACAAAGTGGCTTGTCCGGGGTGATTTTTTACGTACTCGTGAATTAATTCATTGATCTGCGAGTATCCGGGATCGGCATTTACTCCAGTAAAAATTACATTCGATTCGCTGCGTTCATTGAGCGCCTCAAGCAAGGCCGAAATCCCATCTTTCCCACTGTTCTTTTCGAGAGTTTCAGGATGGTATGTTACGAGAAAAACTGATTCCTTGAGTTGGATTTTTAGAATTTTTTCAAGTTCCGACTGGTCCAGTAAATCGGCACCAAGCACATTGTCTACGGCCAAGGCGCCAACATTCAACACGCGCTCTGGATTTTCGCCCAACTGGATTACTCTCCGCGAATATTCTTCACTCGCAGTAAAATGCAGAGAGGCCAATTTTGTGATCGCATGGCGGAGAGAATCATCCATAGCCGCTTCGGTAATTTCACCACCCTGAATGTGAGCAAGGCTAATACCCTGAATGAAGGCTGCCTGAGAAGCCGCAAACATTTCATAACGATCGCCAAAAGCGACCATAATATCCGGCTTTAATCGGTCCAAGGCCAGGGCCATGGCCGAAACGCCTTCACCGGTGGCTACGGCGACCGAAAGGGCGGAATCATCCGCCGGTTCAATTCCAACTCTTTCGTCGATGTGTAGTCCATCCTCGGTTATTTCCGCCACTGTATTGCCAAACCGGGGCGACAAATGAGAACCGGTAACAACTAGTTGCAAAATCAGGCTTTGATTGAGATTTATTTCGTGAAGCAAGCTTCGCATATGGCCAAAATCGGCGCGCGTACCGGTCACAACGCATATTCTTCTGGGCGTTAACATTAAATCGTTTTTACCCCGCGACGCAGGGCATCAATGACCCGTTCCTGATCAATCTCGGTTAAAGCAGTCGAGCAAGGAAGCGTAACAATCCTTTGCCATAAATCTTCGCAAACTCTTTGCTCTGTCTTCGGCGCCGTTAGATAAGGTTTTTGCAAGTGCACCGGACACCAAAAAGGGCGACTGTCAATGTCTGCATCCCGCAGAAATTTACGGAGTTGATCGGCAGCTTTGACATCAGCCGCAACCAGCCCGGAATACCAGCAAGCTCCCAAAACCGAGGGTATCGAAGGAAATGGTTCTAGTTGAGGCAATTCCGCTATCGCCGCGTCGTAGCGCCGCCGAATCAACTGCTTGGCGATTGTAAAATCCGTCAATCGCTCAATCTGGGCGCACCCGACGGCGGCGGCAAGATTTGTCATTCGGTAGTTAAAGCCAACTTGATCATGACTGTAGCCATCTCCCCGGCGCGCGGTTGTCGTCAGGTGCCTCACTTTTGCCAATAGATCTTCAACATTCCCACTGACGGCCCCTCCGCCGCCCGCGGTAATTGTCTTATTGCCGTTGAAAGAATAAACCGTCAAATCCGCGCCCAAATGACCCACGGGCCGGCCTTTATATGTAGCGCCTATGGCGGCCGCTGCATCGGCGATGACGGGAATATTTAAACTTTTAGCAAGCGGAACCAGCTCATCCATATCAGCGGGTAGGCCGAGCACATAGACCGGCAAAATGGCAGCGACTCTCCGGCCCGTCGGCTTATGAAATGTCCCCCCTGAGCGTTGTTCACACTCCGTCAGCAATCGTTCCCGCAGCAGGTTAATATTCACTGTCCAGGTCGTCGAATCTACATCGAACAACCACGGAACCGCACCACAGTAATCAATTGCGTTGGCGCTAGCGATGAACGTGTAGCTCGGCAAAATCACTAAATCGTCACGGGCCACTCCCAACGCCTTTAGCGCAACATGTATGCCAGCTGTGCCAGTCGAAGTGGCCACGGAAAATTTGTTCCCAACCGCCTGACCGATAAGATTTTCAAAACGATCAACGAACGGTCCGACAGAAGAAACATAGTTACTGTCAATACATTCTTGAAGGTATTTGGCTTCATTGCCGGTGAGTTCTGGAACCGCTAAGGGAATCAATTAAATTTCCTTGGTCTCTGCCTACATTTTCTGATCTAAATCACGGTCGAGTTCGGTATGATCGAGTTCAGGCACTATTCTACGCAAGGCATTTGTGATGTCTGATTTACGCCATACATCGTTACGTTTGATCTGAGATATTTCTTCTAAAAATGCAGCGATGGCTTGGCGATGGCCTGGCGACTCGATCACTCTTCCAACTGATGAAAAGCCTGAATAATCAATATCGTCCCCAACCCGATAAAATTCTTCGAACTGCTTTTCTCCGGTCGTATCCGAGGGCGCAAAATGACAAGGCCATTTTCCCGACACTTTTCCCATAGCCGCTTTAGCTTCTTCGTCCGACCCGCAGACCAACGCTTCATAACCTTGAAATTGTAAGAAACGTCCGGCGATTTCCGACAAACTGGTTAATGCCGACATATCAAGTCGCGGGAAAAAAGCGGCGCGGTTTTCTCCCAGGAAGGCGGCAAGAAGGCACAATTGGCCTGCTTCATCGTGTGATATGAAATATCGCTTGATATCACTCGGCGCGGCGATGGGTTGATTTTTAGAAAAGCGATACTGAAACCCTTGCAATAAACTACCGTTGGAAAAAGCAACATTGGCAAATCTTGCTGTCGACGTATGAACTTTCTGGGCATGGGCAAACAAAGTTTGTTCCATGAGGTTTTTCGTTGCACCCATTAAATTCGTAGGTCGTACCACCTTGTCGGTGGATACTGAAAACGCTCGTTTGACATCCCATCGTTCCGCCAAATCCAAATATTGATGTAATGCGCGAACATTGATGTCGATCATGCGCATTAAACTAAAAGGATCGCGCTCTGACCGCACATGCTTCATCGCTGCAAAATTAAGAAAGTAGTCGTGGGAGGCGTATTCCTCCAAAAGGCGGTAGAAACCTGTGCTGCCAAAATCAATGCTATAGGTGGCAAATTCCGGTAACTGGGAAATTTCGGTTGAACGAAGATCGCGAACCAACTCCACCATGGAATTCTCATTAATATCCACCAAGATGAGTTTCCGCGGATGGTATTGGGAAACGAGCTTCACAAAAGCTTGGCCAATCGAGCCGGCGGCGCCGATTATCAATAACTCGCGACCAGTTATCACATCCATTAATCTATCGTGATTAGCAGCGATATCATCGGCAAAGATAGACTTCGTCCTACCGAGTACGGCTTCAGACAACAAATTAAGAGGGTTGCGGAGTATATTCATGATTGATGATTCTAGGGGGCCGGACACGCTACCGCAGACCAGGTGAATCCGAATCACCCGGCTACGTTAATTTCAGCCAACTTTTGGCAATTGGGCGCAGGCGTTTCAGACCTGCATCAAAAATCGGCCCGTAATATTACCGTTCAAGTCGGAGGTGAAATTTAAAAAAAACATTACTGTTTTTGCCGCACATCATTCTATCTTCGGGCGTTTAGATTAACAGATCACCCGCTAAATGCCGTTATTTGTTGTTCATATTGTTTCAAATTTCTATCCGGTAGCAATATTTTGACCATGTGACTTGATGACAGTTCCAACGACCGCCAACCCGCTGACCAAAAAATTTAAAAGTTACTGCACTGCGTCATGACCAGTAGCAACAAGGTTCCAAATAACATCGTGCTCACGGCGTGAACGCTACATCGTTCACGATATGAACGTCAAGTGTATTTTGGTAATTTGTGACCGTTGGAGGTTATGGCCAACAATCTTCTTTCGCTTTGGTAATTCTAGCGACGATCCTGCCAGAAGTAACACATGACGTAACGTATACAGATAAAAATAGATCGCACTATAGCACAGAACCCCACGCAACGCATTGATAAGGTTGGTTTTATGAAAAATTTTGGGTATTGTGGCGCTGCGTTCCTTGAAGGCAGATGACTTCAGTGCATGTCCGTCTCAATATTTAGCTGAAAGCAAGTGCTTGGATAGCTAAATTTTTAGCAGGTGCTGCTCATATGAATTGACATCATATTTTCTTGACGTTCATAACATGAACAGAATAGTGTTCATCTTGTGATCATTATGCAAGTTAATGTTTCCCATGTGGGCATTTTCGATAGGCTGATTTAGTGGCGAATTCGCGAAACAACGCTTCAGATACGGATGCAGAAACACTGCTCGGCGTTTTGAATGCTATTGAGAATAATAGCCGTGTAACGCAGAGAGCCGTGGCTAGTAATCTTGGGATCGCCGTTGGCTTGGCCAACGCCTATCTTAAACGATGCATCAAGAAAGGTCTGATCAAAGTATTTCAAGCGCCGGCGAATCGGTACGCTTACTATTTGACGCCAAGTGGCTTTTCTGAGAAAAGTCGATTGACTGCACAATATCTGTCAATTTCATTCAATTTCTACCGCGAAGCGCGGACGCAATGTTTGGAATTAATTCGAATAATCGATGAGAATAATTGGAACAGAGTGGCGCTTTATGGGGCAAGCGATCTTGTCGAGATTATGACCCTGTGCGTTGCCGATACAAATGTTGAATTGCTCGGTGTCGTTGATAAAGAAATTGAATTAGATAGATTTTCCGGTCTGACTGTTTTCCAAAATATCGAAGAAATGGATCCCATTGATGCGGTGATCGTGACGGATATAAAAAATCCTCAGACCACTTTTGACGAAATTATCAAAAAACTGCCGCGAGAACGAGTATTGGTTCCAAGATTTTTTAATATAACCCACCACCAACCAGTAACCAAAGAGCAATGAAACCAACAAAAATTAGCGCTTTGGATACGGTATCGGAATTCTAGATATCGGGGTGGGGGAATAGAAGCATGATATTTCTAATTGAATTTCGAAGTACCGTTAAGTCTTGGTGGCATTTAGGCCTCGCCTGATTGCCATCATGTGCCAAATCATCAAGCAACTCGGGTGAGATAATTCACCCGGAGTGCGGTAGCATAGCTAGACCCTTTTGCCGGATGAACTAAAATAATGGTAAACGTCGACGTCTTCGATCTTTTTGAGCATAACGGTAATTGAATATGACCAATGAACACTAACAATATAATTACCGTCGCCCTCATCGGCTGCGGTTGCATCGCCGATCGCCATGCTCGGGCTTTGGTCAGTGTCGGCGGCGGAGAGTTGGCCGCTGTAGGCAATGTCGCGCCTGACAAAGCGCAAGACTATGGCGATGAGTTAGGTGTCCTTTAATTGCCAACTATCGCGAAATGGTGGCCACTTTACCGGAAATAGATCCGGTCGCGGTGATCACACCATCGGACATGACTGCCGAACTTGGTGCTGAATTCATCAAAATATATGGCGCCCATGTGATCATGGAATGTGTCAACAGAATTTACTGCGCAGACCCCGAGCGGAAGGAAAATTGGGATTTGAGTAATTTTGTTCCCTCTTCCGCCAGCAACGAACAAGCTTGAAAGCCCTGCGTTCATTTTGTTCGGTTTGCGTGATCACTTTTGTGGCGTTGATCGTGCAAGAATTTGCAGTTCGCTTTACCCTGCCTGACTTCAATCCGAATAACCAACTACGATTCAATCGGCCCGATGGATCCTTGCCGGTTTTGGGTCCCTTGGGCAGGCAATTCCAGCAGGTGAAGAATTCCGGTGATTACAATGTCTCGGTCACCTTTAATCGTTACGGCTTACGCGATTCCAAGGATGTAAAATTGGCGGTCGCTGAAGACATAATTTTAGTCGGCGATTCTTTCGCCTTTGGTTGGGGCGTCAAGGAGACCGAACGCGTATCTGAACAACTTGAACGGCAACTTGGGCGAAAAATTTTTAATGTTGCTACGCCCAGCGATGTTCCTGGTTACAAAAAATTGCTGGATTATGCGCGATCAATCGGCGCCAAGACGCGCAACGTCGTATTACTCTTCAATATGTATGATGACATCTTGTACTACGACGCGCCGTCGGCTCCAGTCCGTCCTATCCCAACAAAAAAGGTTAAAACTTCACCCCGGTGGAGCTTTCAGTCCGTGAAGGAATTTTTACTCGCCAATTCGAGTCTCTATTTCCTATCAACCTCCGTAATAACCCAAAATAGTTGGCTCCGTCACCTCGCCCTCAAAGCTGGACTGATCGTCCCCTTGACGATTTTAAGTAAGCGGACCATTGATGAGCGCGCTATTGCGTCAACCGTCAAACATTTAAAAATGATAGCCCAAAGCTACAACACCCTAATATTGTTGATTCCCAACCGAGGCATTTGGATTGGCGACAATCAGGCCTACGAGCGACAGGTTCACAGCCGATTCCTAACGGCCCTGCAAAAATCCGGAATTCCTTTCGTTGATATGCTTCCATTTCAAGAAAGAGATGGAAATCCAATGCGTTACCATTTTGTCAATGACGGACACTGGCGACCGCTGGGCCATAGTCTGGCGGCATCTATCCTGGCCGAGCGAATGAGCGCCATGAAGCCAAACGGGCGACTGGGTCAATAATGCTTTTCAGTTCGACGGTGTTTATCTTTGCCTTTTTGCCGGTCGCGGTAGGCGGCTATCTCCTCGTCGCTCGCTTTACCAATCAGGCGCCTGTTTTCGGCTGGTTGATTATTTGCTCGCTGTTCTTTTACGCCTATTGGAACCCGCCCTATATTGCGCTCCTTCTTTTATCGATCATGGTAAATTATTTGGTCGGCATAGAGTTGATAAAGAATCACTCCAAACGCACTTTGCTTTTCGGTGTCAGCTTCAATCTTGGTCTCATCGCCGTTTTCAAATATTTTGGGTTTTTCATTGGATCGATCAATACCGTTTTTTCAGCCTCCTTACCGGCGCCTACGATCATCTTGCCCCTAGCCATTTCGTTCTTCACCTTTCAGCAGATCGCCTATTTGGTCGATGTTTATAAGGGCGAGGTGGAGGATTCCAATCTCCTTCACTATATTCTTTTCGTCAGTTTTTTCCCGCAGCTGATTGCCGGACCCATTGTCCACCATAAGGAAATTGTACCGCAATTGGCGGCGCGCGCGGCGCGGCACTTCGAGTTTTCGGATTTCCTCTCTGGCGCCGCCATATTCATCATCGGCCTGCAAAAGAAGATCGTCATCGCCGATGGCATTGGCGTCCATGCCGATACGTTATTTTCAAATCTGGCGGGCCAGGACCCGACTCTAGTCCAATCCTGGATTGGAACGCTGGCCTATACCTTTCAGATTTATTTTGATTTCTCCGGCTATTCCGATATGGCGATCGGTTTGGCCAAAATATTTGGCATCCGCCTACCGGAAAATTTCAACTCCCCTTATAAAGCGGTAAATATTATTGATTTCTGGCGGCAATGGCATATGACGCTATCGCGCTTCCTGAAGGAATACCTCTACATCCCACTCGGCGGCGGGCGCAAGGGCGGCGGGCGGCGCCATATTAACATATTGATCACCATGCTGCTTGGCGGATTGTGGCACGGGGCGGCATGGACGTTTGTTTTCTGGGGCGCCCTTCACGGATTGTTTTTGACCGTCAATCATCTTTGGCGGGCGGGCCGAAAGGCGCTGGGTCATGATCTGGATCGCTCTTCTTTTGTTGGATGCATGACTTCGCGCGCGCTTACTTTGCTCGCGGTGATCGTCGCTTGGGTGTTTTTTCGAGCCGAAAGCTGGCCTGACGCCTTTGCGGTGTTACGTGGCATGGCCGGATTGAACGGTGTCCTGTTGCCTGCGACCTGGGCGGCTATATTTAGCGAGAATACGGGCTTGGCGGCAAATTTAGGCATTCAATTCGTCGAAATTTTGCCCTATCAAATCGAGACCTTGATAAGCTTGGTGGTCCTGGGTGTCATCGTATTAGCGTTGCCCAATACCAGGGAGTTGATGGCTTCGCGCGGTGAGCTGAGACTCTATTTTGGAATTCCCTTGAGACTCCCTATTACTCCCTTCATCGTGGTTTTTGGTATTGTCGGACTTTTGGTTGTCCTGGCTCGTGGGTCTCAAACTACCGATTTTATCTATATGGTTTTTTAATTAGCAATTTATAAATTCAATTTCAGCTATGAGTATCTAAATTCAGTGGCCATCTCCAATACTATCCTCAGCGATCCCTATGACATCCTGCGCTGTCCAGAATGCACAGGCGAAACTCTGTCGCCCAAAGGCGCTGACGCCCTGGTCTGCACAGCCTGCAAAACCGAATTTCCGCTAGTGGACGAGTTCGGCTCGGCCTCACTCTTGGCCAGTGCATCAAAATCCGCCATCAAAGAAGACATCCAAAAATGGTGGGGTGATCTCTATAAACAAGCCTATGAGGGTCATGAGAACGGACTCGATAGAACGATGATGGCCGCACGTTTGATTGAGTTGGAAGATCTGTTCAAAAAACGTCAAATGCTGCCTGTCGTAGAAATGCCGTTGGCAGAACTGACCGGGAAGCGCGTTCTGGAGATCGGCGCCGGCGCCGGCGCCCATTCGGCCCTGTTCAAATTCCAAGGTGCGATCATGACCTCGGTTGATATCACGCCTGAAAGGGTTTTGGCGACGGCACGCAAACTGGATTTAGTCGAGGCGGGGGCGGGCAACACCTATCAGGCCGACGCTGAAAACCTGCCCTTTCGAGATAACAGCTTCGACATCGTCTATTCCAACGGCGTGCTTCATCACTCGGAAAATACTGACCAATGCATCGATGAGGTCCACCGTGTCCTAAAGCCGGGTGGTAAGGCGGTGATCATGCTATATTCACGCCATTCGGCGATATTCTGGCTGAATATCCTGCCCCGAGCTCTGTTGACCGGCGAGATTTTCCACTGGCCCGAGGCCCAATGGATCGGCCGCCTGACCGAAGGAAAACCAAAATTCGGCGAGACCAAAAACCCCATCACGCGGGTTTATTCAGCCAACCAGATGCGCCATCTGTTCCGATTCTTCAAAATAGAGAGCTTGCGCAAAAATAGTTTTCAGTTTGATAACTTTTGCATTCCAAAATTAACTCAAATTCGAAATGCGGTCTTCCCGGCTTTCGGCAAAAAGGCTCATCCTGGTGGCTTAATGGTTTATGGCGCACCCTATGTGGCCGAGACTAGGTTGGAGCTATATCTAGGGCGCTATTTTGGGTTTGGCTGGAACATCGTGGCGGAAAAGAAATGAGCAATTTAAATGATAAGACGGCGCTAGTGACTGGCGCTACGCGTGGCATCGGGTGGGCCATCGCAGAGCGCCTTCTAGGGGAAGGTGCAAAAGTTATTGCCACGGGGACCGCCGCCAATGGCCGGGCGCCAGAGGGCTGCACCTACCGGCCCGTGGATTTCATCGATGCTTTGGCAACTGAAAAATTTGCCGCCGAGATTTCGGCGGCCGGTATCGATATTCTGATCAATAATGCTGGTGTCAATAAAAACGCGCCCTTCACCGAAATCGATCCGATGGATTTCACCCGCATCCACCAGATCAACGTCATCGCTCCCTTTCTGCTCTGCCGGGCTGTGGTTCCGGCTATGAGGGAGAAAGGCTGGGGAAGAATCGTCAACATATCCTCGGTCTGGGGCAAGAAAGGCCGCGCGCATCGAGGCACGTATGCAACGACCAAGTTTGGCCTAGACGGCATGACAGCGGCCCTCGCCGCCGAAGTAGCAGCAGATGGCATTCTGGCCAATTGCGTGGCGCCGGGCATCATCGACACCGAACTTACGAGGCGCGTTCTGGGCGAGGACGGTATCGCCGAACTTATTGCTGAGGTGCCCATGGGCCGGCTCGGTACGCCCGAAGAAATTGCCGCCTTCGTGGTCTGGTTGGCGGGACCGGAAAACACCTATATCAGCGGCCAGAACCTCTCCGTCGACGGGGGCTTATCGCGTGTCTGATCGGTCCTTGGTGATCCAGTCCCACACCGGTGAATACCGGGCGCATTTCGTTGAGGACGCCCTTTCCAAATTAAATGCCGATATCCCCGAAGGCGCGCACTTCATTATCGATGCCAGAGTGGCCGATCTCTACGGCTCCGAAATGAAAAACATTCTTGCTGCCCCCTCGGTATTGCGGATCGAAGCGGTAGAGCCCAGCAAATCGCTCGATAAATTTCCGGGTTATGTCGATCACTTGGTATCCCACGCGATCCGGCGCGATCAGTTGATCATCGCCATCGGCGGCGGCATCATCCAGGACATCACCTGCTTCCTGGCGGCCACCATATTACGCGGGGTCGCTTGGCGTTTTTATCCAACGACGCTCCTTTCCCAAGCAGATTCCTGCATTGGCTCAAAAAGCTCGATCAATAGCGGTGAGGCCAAAAACATCCTCGGCACGTTCACCCCTCCCCAAGAAGTGTTCATCTCAACCCTGTTCCTCGGCAGTCTGGACGAGCGCGATGTGCGCTCCGGTGTCGGAGAGATGTTGAAAGTCCACGCCATCGATGGGCCGAGTTCGTTTCGGCTGATCGCCGGAGATTATGAGCGCTTGTTCAGTGAACCACAGGTGATGATCGGTTATGTCCGGCGCTCCTTAGAGATAAAAAGGCCCTATATCGAGGAAGACGAGTTTGATCGTGGTCCGCGTAATATTTTCAACTACGGCCATTCTTTCGGCCACGCCATCGAGGCGGCGACGGATTTCGCCGTGCCGCATGGTATTGGCGTGACCATGGGCATGGATCTGGCCAATTGGGTCGCGGTGAGACTGGGCCTTAGCTCGGAAGACCATTTCGCAGCAATGCATTCGACGCTTAAAGAAAATTACCGTGGTTTTGAAGATCAGTTAGTTCCTTTGGAGCCGTTCCTAGCGGCACTTTCCAAGGACAAAAAAAATACCGGAACCGGCAAGGTCACACTTATCTTGCCGGGCGCCGATGGTTATGTGGCAAAAAGCCAACATGCCAACGACGGCGCCTTCGCCGAGATCTGCCGAACCTATTTTGAAAGCGGCAGGACAGCGTAATGTTAAACGCCGCCAAAAATATTGCACGTTCCGTGGGCATTGATACCACCGCACTTTACCAGTCTCTATCGGCCAGAAGTCTTGACGCTGCGGCAAGGGAACAAGGTCTTTCGGATACGGCTGATAAGCTCCGCGCTATTATTCCAGATCTGCGCAATCAATATACCGGCGTGTTGGACGAGGAAGAATATCTGCGCTACTGGGAGAAAAAAATGCGCGGGCTCCATGCATGGCAAGTGGGCTGCGTTCAAGACGCACTGGAAATTATCGGCGGACAAAATTTAGTGTTGGCGGATATTGGCGATTCATCGGGGAATCACGGAATATACCTTAAGGAAATTTTACCCGCCGGAATGATAGCGAAAGTCATCAGCGTGAATTTGGATCCCGTGGCCATCGACAAAATTAAAGCCAAGGGTGGCGATGCGATCCTCAGCCGCGCCGAAGAATTAGATCTTCTCGGCATCAAAGCCGATCTTTTTATGAGTTTCGAGACGGTCGAGCACTTAACCGACCCCGTGCGCTTCCTCCATAATTTAGCCACCGAAGGCAGCGCCGAATATCTATTTATGTCGGTCCCATATCGCCGGACCAGCCGCTTCGGCGGTTCTCACCTACGGACGATGGACGCGGCGCTACCGGACAAAATGACGGCAGAAGAAGTACATGTTTATGAATTCTCGCCGGCAGATTGGGTTCTGCTTGCACGGTTTGCGGGGTTTGAGCCGGTGTTTGAAAGCACTTATCTCCAATACCCAAAGTATTCGCTCTTTCGGCTCCTCGCTCCCTTATGGCGAAAGCTCGATTTTGAAGGTTTTTTTGGCGTCCTCCTGAAGCGAAACCTCGGATTAGCCGAGCGTTATGCGGATTGGTAGGGCCGCCGGTAGGGCCGCATGACCGTTCTTCTCTCGACCTCGAAAAATCCACCCAACCCATCGCAGTATGATTGCTGGTGCGCCGTTGGTAGCGTAAAGGCGGAGCTCAATCCAGCGGCGCGCGTACCGGGATTAGTGCAACTTTTGATTTCGGCGACAAATTTGATCGCCAACGAATGGCTCGCCCTGGGCAAAAAATTAGCAGAGGCGCCCGGGGCGGGTTTAGCTCATGCGCCGGCCTGCGCGGCCAATGCATCCGATTTTGGGCGTATGTTGGCTTGGGCCAAAGTAATCGAAACATGGGCGGCCGGCGATGAACGCGTAGCTGTTCTTTGCGACGACCCATGGATGTTCCGCCATTTGGCGGGAATCTTAGATATTCAAGCGGGCCCGCCGCCGCCCTTATTCGTGCAGTGGATCAAACTTTTCTGGCGCGGCTATATTGTCAGATCGAAATTGAGCTTGGAATTATTTTGGGCCGCTTGGCAGCTACGGGAACAGCGCCAAACTTACCGGCAAGGCGCGGTGTCATTGCTGGTATACGGCCATCCCAATACCACGATAGAGGGTTCGGACAGCTATTTTGGTGAATTGATGAAACATTTCGTTGATCTTAGCCGAGTTTTTCATGTGGACTGCAAACTCGGTCGGGCGCTGGAACTAACTGGAGACGGTCGCAATTTCAGCCTTCACGCGTGGGGGAACTCCCTTGCCGCCCTGACGCTATTCTCTGCTAAATGGCGGCCCGGGGAAGCCGACAAAACGGGTCCATATGGATGGCTGGTCCGCCGTGCTGCGGCGCTTGAAGGCGGCACCGGGCAACCGGCGATGATCCGCTGGCAACAAATTTGCCAAAAGGCGTGGCTGAAAGCCGCCACGCCACGCGCCGTCGTGTGGCCTTGGGAAAACCATTCCTGGGAGCGCGAATTCGTTCGCTGCGCACGGGCCAATGGAACGGCAACCATCGGCTA
This sequence comes from Rhodospirillales bacterium, assembly GCA_013204125.1. Lineage (GTDB taxonomy): Bacteria > Pseudomonadota > Alphaproteobacteria > Rhodospirillales > UBA2165 > JABMOP01. Next base: position 54,660 of record JABMOP010000605.1, read on the forward strand.
CCAACACACCACGATCGGCAAGCAGGAGTTAAATTATTTTCCCGGATCGAATGTCGATGGATTGGAAAGCATTCCAGACCAAATTTTGACCAGCGGAAAAGAGGGCCGGAACGTTCTGGCAAAATCCGGCATTCCCGGAAACCGAATAGCCATCGGCGGCGCTTTCCGGGTGCGGAGCGAAGCGTCGCTCAGCCATGATCCCGACGGCCCAATATTCCTCGCACTGCCGTTCGATCACGAAATTTGTGCCGAAATGATCGAAGCCGTTCGCCCTCTGGGCGCCGGCGGGAAAACATTTTTGATCAAGGGCCATCCGATGACGCCTTACCGGTTCAGCGAAAGCCCAGGCGTTTACGCCACTTCATTGCCCTTGGACCGCCAAGAGCCGCTGGCCGCGGTTATTTATTCGTCAACGACAGTGGGGCTGGAAGCTGTTCTCGGCGGATTACCTACTTTCGAGTTTCTGCCATCGAACAAGCCGCCCTTGGATGTGCTGCCGAGCGGTATTGAAGTCATGAAGGTCACGGCGGAAACCCTGGAACAGAGTCTCAGCGATATCCGATTGCCGCCGTCGATCAATGCCGAAATTATCTTCTCGGCCCCAGATATGAAAATTTGGGAAGCGGCGTTGGTTCAGGAAGTCCAGCCGTGAATAACAAACCATCCACCCGCTGGACGATCCGCGAGGCAGGGCCAGAAGATTTAGACGCGATCCGGTCGCTCTATCTCGATGTTTGGGGATATAACCGGCCGCGCTCCTTCGATCACTGGCGTTATCTGACTGCGCCGGACGGTCAATGCCCTGTAACCCTGGCCGCTGATGGCGAGAAACTGGCGGGTGCCTATACGGTCTGGCCGGTGAAAATAAGGGTGGGCGACGAAGTCGTGACCGGTGCGCAATCCATGGACACCATGACCCATCCCAATTATCAGGGCCAAGGCGTCTTTACCAAACTGGCCGAGGCTTGTTACGAAATAGCCGCCGCGCGCGGCACCGAAATTCTCTATGGCTTTCCCAATCCGCTCAGCTATCCGGGCTTCGTCAAGCGACTCGGCTGGACCCATACGGGTGACGTGACCCATTGGATACGCTTCATCAAGCCGTCCAAGCATCCGAAAATACCCGGCCTAGCCAAACCCGTAGCCGATCTGGCCGCCGCGTTGTTGCCAAGGGGACGGCGGCGCGATTATGAAATCACCCCAGCCAAACCGACGGATTCCGAACTTGAGCCCCTGCTGGCCCAATGGCGGCAAGAGGCTGGAACCTGCCGGATCGAACGAAACACCGAATGGATTTCTTGGCGCACCGCGCCCGAGGCGGAAAACGACTATCGGTGGGTGGCCGCGCGCCGCGGCGGCACTTTGGCTGCGGTGGGCGTTTGGGGCCGCCAGAATGAAGCTTGGGGCAAAGTTGCCGACAACAGGGCCCATCTGGTCGAGCTTCTGGGCGACGACCCACAGGCGCTGGAAGCGGTACTGGCCACCATCATCGAACAATCGGCGGCTAGCGGCTCCGTCCTTTTAGAAACCGTAACCAATGTCGAGCACATTTGCCGGGCCCTCCGCCGGGCCGGGTTCCTTAAACATCGGCAAGCGCCCTTTATCGTGCGCTCCCTCAGAAAGACCAATTTCGCAACCGATATCTTGGCCCATGACAACTGGCGCATCATGGGCAGCGACGTGGATACCTTTTGAAAAAAACTTGGGACGGTACTTTGGATGAATGGTCGGCGGCAACGCCCCTTCGTATGCGGATGCGCGATCTAATGCGCGACTTCGCGCTTCGGGCGCTGTCCACTGGAAAGCGCATAGACGCCACTACGAACTGGATTCGCTTTCCCTACTACCATCATGTTTTAGACGGCGAGCGCACCGGGTTCGAACGCCAACTTCGATTTCTCCGCCAGGCCGGCGAGTTCATTTCCATTGACGATGCCGCCGCCCTGTTGAAAGGGTCGGAACCGATTAATGGACGTTATTTCTGTGTCGGCTTCGATGATGGATTCAAAAGCTGTTTAACCGGGGCTCTACCGATCCTGGTTGAACACGCCGTTCCTGCAGTATTTTATGTCGTCACTTCGCTTATCGGCCGCACGCTGGCGCCTGATGATCCCATCACGCAGTCAACCTTCGGCTTTGAGGGGGGCAATACCAACTTAGAGTTTCTGTCTTGGGACAATTGCCGGGAAATGATTGCCGCCGGCATGACCATCGGTTCGCACACGCAATCCCACGTTCGACTGGCGGAAATTACAGATGCGAACGCCACCAAGGAATTGACAGGCTCGAAAGCCGAAATCGAACGGGAAACTGGGAAATCTTGCCATCACTTCTGTGCCCCATATGGGTTGCCCGATAGGGATTTTGGCAGCCGGGATAGAAAATTGGTCGCCGCTGCGGGCTATCGCTCGTTTGTTACCGGCATTCGGGGCGCCACACGCGCCGGCGATGATGCGTATAATCTAAAGCGCGACCATTTATTGGCAAATTGGGGCAACCACCAACTCCGCTACTTCCTAAGCAGAAATTAATGGCCATCACAGCGCCATTTCGAAAAATCCACAATGTTCTGAACGATCCGGTTTTGCAGCGCTGGCTGTTTGGTCGCCTCACCGGGCGCTGGCGGCCCGCGCCGTTTCACCGCCTTCATCCCGAATATTTAAAAGGGCTGGAACTGAATGCAGAGGCCAGCCCAAACTTGGATTTAATGGATCTTCGCGACACCGCGCCTCAAAACCCGATCCGCCTTGATCTGGCGGGGCATATCTTAAACCTTGAGCCCGGTGCCGAGCGGTCATTTATTGAGCGAGATTTTACCGATACGGAAAGCCTCCTGGCGCTGCATCGGTTTGCATGGATTCCCAATGCCGGCGGCGAGTGTGATCCAGCCTGGGTAAATTCCCTGTGGCGTTCCTGGATGGAATGCCATGGCGATCCCAGTGCGGAGGGATGGGCCTGGCACCCCTATACCGCCGCAGAGAGGCTGATCAATATCCTTGGTTTTGCCAAACGGTTTGGGTTGCCCGGCCCGCGGGAACAGAGTTTGGAAACCCTGGCCCAGCATGGTCCGGCAATCTGGCGCGGCCTCGAATATTTTGGCGATATTAATACCGGAAATCACTTGGCGAACAATGGGCGCGGGCTATTTCTGGGAGGCTTGGGACTGGGAATCGATGAATGGGCCGAGATGGGCGGTCGTATACTGGTTCGCGAAGGCGACCGCATATTTGCCGGCTCTGGAATTTTGCGCGAAGGGTCGAGCCATTATCACCTTCTTGTTACGCGCTGGTACGCCGAATGTTGGCTTGCAGCCAGCGCGGCTGGGCGGTCGGAAACAGAGGCGCTGGCGACAATCACCGAACGAGCGCTTTCCGTGTTGCCGATTTTCGCCATGCCCGGCGGCTTCCCGCTGATTGGAGACGTATCGCCTGACTGCGCGCCGGAACATCTTGCCGGTTTGGTGGCGGGCGAGCGGACCGGATGGCTGGGCGGGTTGGAAGAAGAAGACTTCGCCGCACTGGGCACGGTCCGGCGTCAGGCGGTTTTTGATCCGACGAAAATCTCGGTGGACGGGTGGCGGCGTAAACAGATCGGAAAATGGTGTGCCATCTGGCATTTATCGCCGAGCGGTTGGGCCGAACAGCCGGGCCACGCCCACCAAGATTTCGGGGGCTTCGAGCTACATTTTGGCAACATCCCGATATTAAGGGATTTCGGGCGCCGGTCTTACGGGCCGGCGGGAGAGCCCGACACAGGGGCGGCGGCGCATAATGCGCTGCGGATTGATGGCCACGATCCCTATCCGCCAAATAAACCTTATTATGTTGGCGAATTTCGGAGTTCCGTCTGCGGCGCCCCGCCGAATATTACCGAAACCACGAATAGCCTGAGTATTGAAACCAACGCCTTTTCGCGGCTTGGTAACGTCGGCGCTTGGAAGCGGAGCTGGCATTTTGCCGAGGACGGATTGTCCATCACCGATCAGATCGATGGCCGGGGCCGCCACCTGGTAGAGAGACATTTGCACACCACATTGCCGGTCATCCTCCAAGACGGAAAGATCGAAATTGGTCCCATCAGAATATTGACGGATGGAAAGGTCGTGGCGCGTCCATCGGCGCGTTCAAACGCCTATGGACAAACCGAGCCGGCAACTTCCACCACCTTATCTGCCGAGGTTGATCTGCCGTGGACAGGCGCCCTGAAATTGGAGCCGTTGGCGTGATACCAGACGAGCCTAACCAAGCGGATATCAGTGTAATTATCCCGGCCTTCCGCGCCAAGTCGACCATCCACCGGGCACTCGAAAGCGTTGCGGCACAGACACTTAAACCCGCCGAAATTATCGTCGTCGATGATGGATCGGAAGATGGAACCTTCGAAGCGGTGAAAGCTTGCCGGGCCAAAATGGAGGGGATAGAGCTAAAACTTTTCCGCCAAACCAATCGAGGCGCCGGCGCGGCGCGGAACAAGGCGCTGACCGAAGCTCGGTGCACTATCGTCGCTTTTCTCGATGCCGA
>JABMOP010000606.1 GCA_013204125.1 Rhodospirillales bacterium
ATCGATATCTTTCCGCCGCTCCGGGGGCGGGCAAAGCCGGACCGTTTAGACTTCCTCCGGGCCATGGAAATCCCGGCGCCCGAAGACGCCTTATTGCGCCTGTTGGAAATTCAGCCGGCGGGCGTTGCCCTAAAAAATTTCGCCATCACCTGGAACCTGACGCCCGGCGACGCGGACGCTTTGTGGGATTTGATGGATATGGTACTGGCCGGGCCGGTCAATGCCCGGGTAGGATTTTCCGCCGCCAATTGGGATCGGCTTGGCATCGGCATCGAAACAGAATTGCGTCTCTGGCACGAAGCCAATCCCGATAAATCCGGGCCGGCGCAAGAGGGCCTTCGCAAATTGATCCCGCACCGGTTGGCGATGCCGGTGTTCGAAAGCTTGGCGGCGCATTTGGTGTCCGAGAAACGCTTGGTTCATTTGGGATCCGGATATTGTTTGCCGGGCTTCGAAGCCCGGCTTTCCCCCCAGGACGAAGCCCTTTGGAAAAAAGTAAAACCGGAATTGGAAGACGGCCATATGCAGCCGCCGGTGGTTGCCGAACTATCCGAACGGGTGAATGCGCCGAAGCGGGATTTGGAACGCTTCCTCGTTCGCGCCGCCAAATTGGGCCTCGTCTTTCAAGTCGCCAAGAACCGGTTTTTGCTGCCGGACGCTTTGTTGGAATTGGCCGATACCGCCGAAGACCTTGCCGCCCAAACTGGTGAAGCGGGGTTTGGCGCAGCGGCATTCCGCGACCGCACTAAGATCGGCCGCAACCTTGCCATCGAACTATTGGAATACTTCGACGCCAAAGGCCTGACTTGGCGTTCGGGTGATACCCGCAAATTGCGCAAGCCCGTTTCGGAAGTTTTCGGCGCCATCGTGTAGGCGCGACATATTTTGGCGAATTCTTAAAAACATCGTCATTCATGTACATTTATCGTCATTTTGGATAATCCACACAACATCTCGCCTCACCTTGAGCGTGACGAAAGGTGGGGTGGCGACCCCTCCATAACCTTCGGGCAGGCTCATGCTCGGGCAGGCTCTGCATGAGGGGGGATATTCATATTCACGATTTAAAAGAGCAGGGTACTGATATAGAACATAACAAGAACAACTCAAGGGCATACCCGATTTAATGTTCTAATTACGTCCCATCGGGTGCCGCCATATGAATGACGTGCTGCGAAAATGGGATTTCGATATTGTTGGCCTTAAAAGCCTCAAAGATTGCAAAGCGGAGTTCCGACCCGGTGTTCCAGCGATCTTCAATATTGGCTAGATAGGCCCTCAATTCAAAGTCCAACGAACTCGCCCCGAACTCGCTAAACAGAACCTTGGGCTCCGGCCAACGTTGCACATTTGAATGATTTTTGGCGCACTCAAGTAATAGCTTCACGACTTCGTTCGGCGCGGTGTCATAAGAAACGCCGACCTTGATTTCCACACGTCCCTGGACATTTTTGTGCGTCCAATTGATTACGGGACTCGATATGAGGTCGGCATTCGGAATAATGACACTCGCCCGTTGAAATGTTTCGATTTCGGTTGCCCGGACGCTGACATTTTTTACCTTGCCTTCATGGCTGCCTACCACCACCCAGTCCCCCTGCTTGATCGGGCGTTCGACAAGTAGAATTAATCCAGACACAAAATTACTCACAATATTTTGAAGGCCAAAACCAATGCCAACGGACAAGGCGCCGGCGATCAGCGCCAAGTTCGACAAATCCAACCCCAGCGCAGAGATTCCAACCAAGCCGGCAACGACAAATCCAAGATAGCCGACCCCTGTTTTCAAGGCGTCACGAACCCCCCGATCCTTTGAAAGGTTCGGCAGAATGTGCTTGTCGAGTCCTCGTTGAATGAAGCGGGTTAGAATGATGAACAGAAAGAAAAGCCCAAACCCGATGAAGACATCAATGAATGAAAATGTGTAGGAACCGATCTTCACGCCGTACAGTAAGTTCGTCACCGTTGCGAAAGATTCGTCGGACGCCAGCCCCCAAACCGGCAGCAAAACCAACCCGGCAATAACAATCAGCGCAATATCGAGGACGATGTGTAGCCAGAATTGAACCGTTGCACTTGATCCTGCATCGAGGGCAAGTCCGTTACGAATATACCTGCCAACCGGCAATTTGGTATCGAGCAGAGCAGCCAGCCCCTCCCGCACGACAGCCCGCAATAGGGCGAGGCCGCCAATTAATAGCCCGCTCAATACGGCGCCATTCAGCAAATAAATTGGAAGACGAGAGAATCCAACTAAGGCAAGGATCGGGATGACTAAGAGTGTAACGGCGAAGAGCGCCCGTAACCGAGGATAGCTCCGCAAGTTCTCGGTTGAATTTCCGTCATCGGTCGGGCGGGCGCGCTGCCAGATACGTGTGTCGAGAAGCGAAAACAAGATCGGCACAAGGATGAGCGTAAATATTAGAGACGAGATATTTTCCGTCTCACCAGAGAGTATTGTTGTGGAATACGACCACCGAATACCATTGAGTATAATAAAGGCGACGAGTGCCAAACAAAGCCGCCCGACGAGCAAGCTTGTTGCTTCGTCACCAAAATCTATCAGACGCCATTGTGGCTGCCGAGCCATAAACCCAGCATTGATGAGTGCATAACCCAACAATAGGAAGACGAGACTACGCATCACAGTTTCGACTTCAGGGATAACCGTTTCCCCTAAAACTTCAGCATCAATTGTGAGAAATCCGGCAAGTAGGACGAAAACAATAGGAGTAAGCGTAAGCCCCCCGCCTTCAACCACACCGGCAAGCAACCGACGGGCGTGTGTTGGTTCGCCAACGCTGTCCACACGACCAAACCGAGTGCGCATTTTCCGGCTCAGTGGGTACGTCCCGGCGGCAACGACCAAGGCAATCAACAAGGCTCGCATTAGGGCAAACCGTCTATCATCGTCACGTTTAAGTTCCTGCCACCACGATCCGATTTCTTCACCAAATGAGGATGTGAGCAATTGCTGGTATTCGTCAAAAGCGTGCACCCAGGCGGTATAATTAAGCGGGGACACACCGCGTTCCAGAAGAGATGCTTTAAGCCGCTCGCGCGAGTTTTGTGTAAGCTCATTTAAAACTTGTTTGGATTTTGTGATAACAAGTTCGGCTTGTTTGGCTTGCCCTTGAAGCCGCGCTAACTCCTTTGCGAGATCATTACGTTTGTTTTTCACCGCTATCGTTTCAGGAGTATTTTCCTTTTCGGATGCCGGTTTCAACGTACTGATTAAATCTTCTATTTGTTTGCTGCGCCCGGCGAAGAGCGTTTGGGTTTTTGTTGCCGACTTTATGATGTCGTCAATTTTCGACCGAAAATTACGAACTTCCAATCCACCCGCCCGCCCGGTCCGAACACGTCCCTCAATCGCTGAAAGGCTGATCTCCCAATTGCGAAATTGTTCTGCGGACTTTTCTTGTGCGTTTACCGGAAAAGCACGAGTTGTCGCTAGGATCAAAAATACGATCACCAATGTCGATACCAGACGCAGGCTAGTTTGCATTACCTTAAATCCATTTCACGCGACGAAATAATAGATACTCAATCACACCGGCAAAAATCAGTCCGACGATAACGACTGTAAATGCCCAAGGCCATTTTTCGCCCGGAATTCCAGCTCCATTTATGCCCAACAGTCCGGTGATCAGGGAGAGCGGTAAGAATATTCCGGCAATGACTGACAAGACATACATATTGCGGTTCATTTTTTCATCCAATCGAGTGGATAATTCATCTTGAATCATAGCTGCTCGCTCTCTCGCTGAATCCAGATCCTCCACATAGCGCGTTATTCGATCGGCGATTTCACTGAGCCGGTAATTGGCATGGACATCAATCCAGCTAATATTTTTCGTGATCAATTTTGAAATTGCATTGCGTTGTGGCGCAATATATCGCCTGAGAGAAATGGCTTGCCGCCCTTGCCATCAAAACGGCAGGCGCTTAGCAGATCATCGTCATTCAGCATGGGTGTCACCTTCGAAAGGAGCTGTATAGGTTCGTTTCATTCCATCATATGGATATTAGAAAGAAAATATCATAATTTTTGGCCTGAATTCGGCAATTATTTCCCTAGTGCCTCTTTGGGCCACAACGACGGCATATTTTGATTGTACTGCCAACGTTAAAGTAACTGCTATGATGGTATTGCGCCATTGAATATTGCATATCCTGAGGACACCTGATGAACAGAATAGAGAAAACATTGTCGGAATCGTCGCTGTGGTCGGTCATCGACGATAAATCAATTATCGATACTGACGACTTAAATGTGAATTCAATTGAAGAAGCCAATTCTTTTTTAGAAGGCTACGGGTTTGATTATAATTCGCTGTCCGAAAGAGAAGAGTTGGCATCAATTCGAAAAGAATCCATTGCCTTTTTAGAAGATGTTCTCTTAGTAGATGGGCAGGAAATTCCGCCGCCCGTGCTCAATGAAACGGATGTCCGTCAGCTTTTGATTGGCGCGTCCCGGAAAGATGGTACCGAAAGTTCCAAATGGTGCTGCGCTCTCCTCAGGGTGATGCATACTTTTGCCCATTGCGGAACTTTTTTTACCGAACATTATGAAGATAAAATACACAAACAAATTATGGGGCGTTTTCAGCCTCATATTCGCTATGACGGCGACAAAATTTTTATCGGAGATATCGAACTCGTCAATTTTGAAAGCCGACCGGTAAAATCCAAGCAATCGGTTGTTCTAAAAATGCTGCATAAGGTCGAAAATGTTTCGACGGAAATCTTTGACTGGTTTGGTATTCGGTTTGTTACCCGCGATCGGCTGGATGTTATCAAGGTTCTTGAATATCTCATCCAACATGACGCTATTATGCCGGCTAATATTAAAGCTTCAAGATCGCGGAACACGTTGCTCGATGTTGAGCAAATTAAATCTCTTGCCCCGCGTGAGGGTGATTTAGAGGGCATAAGGTCTGAAATCCAGATGCTGGATTATCCGAAGGTCGATGGATTTCGATCCGGCAACCCTTACAGCGGCGCGACCTATCATGCGATACAGTTTACCTGCCGGCATCGTGTGCGCATCGACGAGTCCGACGGACGAGAAATTCGATTTTTTTTCCCGTATGAAATTCAAATATTAGACGAAGACAGTTTCGCTAAATCTCGAAGCGGTTTGGATTCTCATGAGCAATATAAGAAACGGCAACTCGCGGTCGCCCGCCGGCGGGTGTTACATTCTATAAAAAATCCTACTTAATTTAAAACTAATGAATTCCTGGCATTCTTACTCTTTTATGTTTTTGATTTAGGTGCCGACGAATAGGGTTTCCGTTATATCCTTTGAAGACCTCCTAAAAGCGTTGGCGTCTATGCTTATGAATCCTGGTCCGGTGCTTACATGGGTACAGGCCAGATCAAAAACGCCTGGATATGTGAATTTCGGAAAACCTTATATTTGACATCGATGGCCTGGATCACTTGGTTGCCGGAACGCCGGTGGCCTTTCGCGATCAGTTACAAGAAGCGGAAAGATGCCAACGCCTCTTTCAATGAGCCTTTGTCCGGCCGTCTGGCATTGATTTGCGAAGAGCCGGCGACCACACCTTGGAAGAGACGGCTTCTGGATCATCCTGTTATGACTCCATCAGCCTGCTGTCGGAATTTCTGGGAACTCTCCAACCGCTCAGCCCTAAACCTTTAAGCTCTAGACGGCTTGCCCGGCGGCATAGCCCGATGCCCATGCCCATTGAAAATTAAAACCGCCGAGATGGCCGGTGACGTCAACCGCTTCGCCGATGAAATAAAGGCCGGGAACCGATCCGACTTCCATCGTTTTGGACGATAATTCCTTGGTATCGATTCCGCCGATGGTGACTTCCGCCGTGCGCTCGCCTTCGGTGCCATTGGGGGTGACGCGCCAGGCGGTGATGTGATCGGCCAGGGCGCGCAATTTTTTGTCGGGCAAATCAGCCAGGCGCCCATCGCACATCGCCCACTCAGCCATCTTAACGGCTAGCTGCTTTGGCAATATTTCAGACAGCGCCGTTTGCACTTCTCTTTTGGGCTGCGCCTGCTTGGCCGATTTAAGATGCGCGAACAAATCTATATCCGGCAATAAATTGAGGATGATTTCATCGCCCGCGTGCCAATAGGACGAAATTTGCAAGATCACCGGACCGGACAGGCCGCGGTGGGTAAACAACAAGGCCTCGGTAAATTCGATCTTGCCGAGCTTGGCCTTTGCATCGACTGAAACCCCGGATAATCCTTCCAGCTTGGCCAACATCTCGGCATCGAATGTCAGCGGCACCAGGCCGGGGCGGGGTTCAATCACCTTGAGGCCGAATTGCTTGGCAATTTTATAGGCAAACCGGCTTGATCCCATTTTTGGGATGGACGGCCCGCCGGTGGCAATGACCAAAGCGGCCGATTTGAAAGACCCGCCATCGGTCTCGACGGTAAATTCGTCGCCGATTTTTCTAATCTTGGTGACGTCTATCGAAACCCGCAACTCTGCGCCAATTGCTTCGGCCAGCAACATATCGGTGATCTGCTGCGCCGGGCCGTTGCAAAATAATTGGCCGAGGCCGCGTTGGTTATAGGCGATACCGTGTTTTTCGACCAAGGCAGTGAAATCATGCTGGCTGTATCCCTTCAGCGCCGAAATACAAAAGCGCGGATTATCCGACAGGAAATTATCCGGCCCGGTATGAATATTGGTGAAATTGGCGCGCCCGCCGCCGGAAATACGGATTTTTTGCCCAGGCGCTTTGGCCCGTTCCAACAGCAAAACATTGCGCCCGCGCTTTACCGCTTCGCCCGCGCACATAAGCCCCGCCGCGCCGGCGCCGATAATGATGACATCATAGTCCTGCATGGGGGAGATATAGCCGGTGTCAGCCCACCGATAAAGGCGCGGCGTAGCGGCCTGATCCGCGCTGCGGGTAATTGGCAAGGGCGAAGCCTTGCATATGTCCAGCCCGGGTGATGACCACCGATTTCCAAAAGGCGCCGCCGGCAATGGCGAGCAGGCCGGCGAGGGCGATCACCGGGAACGGCACACCCGGCCAGGCGAGGATGCCCATATAGCCGATGATCGGCAGCAAATGACCGCCGATATAGAGCCATAAGGTTGCGGCTTCCAACACTTCGCGGGATTTTGGGCCGATGCCGTTATCGGCGGCGCTTTCCACATAGGCGCGCCAAGAGGAGCCTGAGAAAACGATCAGGACAATGCCGAGGATCGGTAGAACATAAACGGTGCTCAACAATTGCGGCAAGCCGACCGATAAAATGGCCAGCAATCCTGCGCCTTCGGCCAAGCCCGATATGATCAGCATCCAGATCATGCGGTCCGCGCGCCAAGCCGGGATGCCTTTGCCGGCGTGCAGGATACGGGCTTGGGCATAGAGAAAACCGGCGGCGGCGAACCCGCACACATGCGCCCAGGCATCGTTCGGCAATACCCAGGCGCCGGCGAGGGCGAGGTAGAAGACCCCGGCCGCATACACTTCGCGCGACATCCAAGATGTGTTCGGCCGAAGGATGACAAAAGGGGCGCGCAGTTTACGGCCGATTTTAAGCCAGACGAAAAACAAGCCGACCGCCATGATGGCGCCGGAGATGGTGAATATAATGCGCAAGGTCACCCCGTCGAGGCCCGGCCACAGCGACATCAGATAGGCGACGACGATGGTGCCGGACCCAAGCCCGCCGAGAATGAAATTCATCGCCGCCCGCATATCCCAAAACTTCTGTA
>JABMOP010000607.1 GCA_013204125.1 Rhodospirillales bacterium
GCTCCAAACTCCAGTTGAAGGCGCCCCAGGCCGCGACGCCAGAGAGAAAGATGGCGATCACCCCGAGGACCGGAAATATCAGGACAAAACGGTACAGATAGTTCCATGATTTACCGAACCAAGCCGGCACGCGCCATTTTAGTCGCTCCATAAATTCATCAAAATTTGCTTGAAGAGTTTGTGCGAGTGTTCCACCCATCGGTGCGCGCAAAAACGTTGAACGGCCTGATTCTCAAAACCATCTCCTCATCGCTCTAAAAAGAGCCTAACAAAACTGCATCTAAACCAATAGAGAGAATATCATCACTCAACATTGACGCCCATCAATTTGGGCGCGACAAAGGCATACCATTCGGTAAATACGTAGAAATGATGCGCAAATGACATGGTAAATATACTTAACCTCGCCCCGATTACCGATGCCGAACAGCGGGCCATCGAAGCGGTAGACCCGTCGGTCACCGTTATTGACGCCGCCGGCTGGTTCAACGGCGAGGTTTGTGAAACCTGGCCGAGCTACGCCACACGCAGGTTCTTAAGGGAAATGCGGGATGGCAAGGGCACGCGGCAAGAACGCGACGCCATGCTCGCCGATTGCGACATCATTTTGGGCGGCTACCCCTGCCCGCTTGATCTCGTATCGCGCAGCCCCAACCTCAAATGGTTTCATCAACGCCAGGCCGGCGCCAACAATCTGCACGATACCGATCTCTGGGGTTCAGATGTCATAGTGACGACGTCCAGAGGCATCAACAACGTCATCCCGATCGCCGAATATATCGTCGCCGGCGCGCTTTATTTCGGACGCCAGTTCAACCGCGCCTGGGCCGACCGCCAAGCCGGGGCGTTCGACCGCTCCCAATACCATCCGATCGCGGCGGCCGAAAAAACAATGTGCATCGCCGGCGCCGGCGGCATCGGCACGGAAGCCGGGCGGCTTGCGGCGGCGCTCGGCATGCGCGTTGTCGGCACGCGCAATACCGCCGTTAGCGACCCCGCCGACCTGCCCGAAGGATTTTCCGAAATTCGCGGGCCGGGCGGGTTGGCGGATCTTTTAAAAATATCGGATTTCGTTGCCTGTTGCGTCCAATATACGGCGGCATCGGAAAACATGTTCAATGCCGCCGCCTTCGCCGCCATGAAACAAGGCGCCGTTTTTATCAATATTTCGCGCGGCGAGCCGGTCGATGAAGACGCGCTCTATGACGCCTTGCAATCGGGCCATTTGAAAGGCGCGGTTTTGGATGTGTACCGGGGCGAGACCGAACACGCGCCGCCCGAACGGCTTTGGTCCCATCCCAATGTCTTGATGACCCCCCATTCGTCGGGCCGCGCCGATATCGAAACCGCCTTCGGCGTCGAATTGTTCAGCGAAAACCTCCGCGCCTTTTTGGGCGGCACACCGATGAGAAATGTGATCGAGTGGGACCGGGGGTACTAGAGTTAGCAGCGCTCATTATATATAAGGTTCAATGCGGAGAGGTGCCCGAGTGGTTGAAGGGACTGGTCTTGAAAACCAGCAGGCGTTCACGCGTCTCGTGGGTTCGAATCCCACCCTCTCCGCCACCACTTTTTATTGTTTATTTTCAATAATTTAAGTCATTATTAGAGGTTATATTTGTAACATAAAAACGGGTGTGATTTTGTAACTCTCGCACCGCCATTTCTGTTATTCACAATTCGCCTGAGAATTTGAACTACCTTACCCCCATACTTCGTTTTAATTTTACTCTTGGAGTACTACCTTGCGTCCCCCCTCCGCTTTTGGGTGTAAAATAAGCTGTAACTAGGTGGGGCCGGAAGGTCCGATAGGATCAAAAATTCTTTAGATGAAAAGAGGCGGGTTTCTTAATGGCCGAAGCCGATGAAAGATCAGAGAAACAGATGACGGCCGCCTTCGCCGCAACGGTCTATACGCCCAAACAGGCAGATAAATCGGCGCTGCCGGGATTTGTCCGGCGTCTCCAGGCCGAACAAGTTAAGGTAGCCGGAATTCTCCAGGAAAGCCGCCTTGATTTTGACGACAGAACGCGGACCATTGATTCGGTGGATATCAGCACGGGCGATCGAATCCCCATCAAGCGCCCGATGACCAACGACGATGAATGCGGGCTGGATGTCGCCAGCCTGGTCGAGACCTCGGCCATTTTGCGCAATGCCATCAGGGCGCGTCCGGATCTGGTGGTGATCGAAAAATTTGGTGACCAGGAACAAATGGGAGAGGGTTTATTGGACGAAATCATGCAAATCATCGCCGAGGGCATTCCATTGCTCATCGCCGTTCCCGAACCGGCCCTCGATATCTGGCGGCGCCAATGCGGCGGCTTGGGGGAGACGCTGCCCTATACCGAGGACGCCATGCGGGACTGGTGGCGCGGCTTATCTAAGGGGTGAAATTTGAAGAGCACGAATGGTATGCATGAATGCTGGTTCTGCGATTGTCAGGATAGCCTGGGCCCTGAGCGGACATTAAGCGGCATAGAAAAAGCCCTCTTAATATTTAAATCATAGCGCGAAGACGGCGAGCCAAGCGACGGCCGGCTTTAGAAAAGCTAGCCGGTAAAATTCATCTGGGCTTGGATAATTCTTTAAGTTGCAGAAAATATCCCGTCATAGGATTTCGATCGACCGGTTCCGGGCAAGCCAGGTGGGCGGAAGAGGCGCATGACGCGATCCTCCACTCGCACCGGATAAC
>JABMOP010000047.1 GCA_013204125.1 Rhodospirillales bacterium
AATATAGCCGGCGCCGCGAACGGTTTTGATAAGTTCCGGGCGTTTCGGATTGGCTTCAATTTTTGCCCGCAAGCGCCCGACCAGCACATCGACGCTGCGATCATAGGGTTCCCAATTGCGGTGCTGCACCACATCCAATAATTTGTCCCGGTCGAGGACGTTGTTTGGGCTGTCGGTAAAGGCGGTCAGGAGATTGAATTCCATTGTCGTCAGGGTCACTTCATCGCCGTCCGGCGATATCAAGTTGCGTCCGATTTTATCCAGACGCCATCCTGCAAACAGGGCCGCACTGGCGTGATCGGCGGCGGATTTGCCGCCCCCATCTGAAGTGCGCCGAAGGACCGTTTTGACGCGCGCCAGCAATTCGCGCGAACTGAAGGGTTTGGCGATGTAATCATCGGCGCCCATTTCAAGCCCGACGATCCGGTCAACTTCTTCGTCCTTGCCGGTTAAAATGATAATGGCGATGCCCGAGATTTCGCGGAGACTGCGCGTCAGCGTCAAACCATCTTCGCCGGGCATGACCAAGTCCAGAATGACCAGATCGAACTTGGTCCTCTCCATGGCTTGACGCATTTGCTCGCCGTCATTGGCTGACGATGCTTCATACCCATGCGCTTCCAAATAATCTTTTAGAAACAGACAAATATCCTCTTCATCGTCAACGATGAGTATTTTACTTTTGTCGGGCACCGCTCATAAGCCTTGTGTTAATTTGACCGATTCAATGATTCTCACCAAAGTAAGGAGAGTCGCTTGCAAATATCTTAACGAAAATAGCCCGAAAAACCGCGACTATCTGCGAATGAAAAGTAAAAACTTAATCAATTGGCATGGTATCACCGCCGCCTAGGGCTTTTAACGCGCGGGCCGGCGCCATTTTGTCGTGCTCAAAGCTGTCACAAAATTCGATCAACAAATCTTCCCGGCTGAGTAAATATTCCAATACGCCGACTAGAAATCTTGGGCTTTCCAATCCGGATTTCAATTCATCCCCATCCAGGCCGGTGGCGCCAAGGAAGCCGGTCCGCGATTTGTCATCGGCAAGGAGGAAGCCCACCACCTGAATAGCCAAGGCTTCCCATTGTTCGGTATTTTGCATGATCCGAAATTCTCCGATTATAGATCAAGGCTCGTCGGCGCCCATAAACCGGCGTCTCCACATTCGCTCGCCAATGTCGCAGCCTTGTTTATAAACATATCCGCCGCCGAAGGGTTGCTCTTTATACTGAGCCCGGTGAATTAGTGGCGCCGGCTTTGCCGCGATTTCGAATACCAGTTTACGCCTGATGGCGCGCGCGAAATCTTTGAAATCCCGTGCAATGACCAAGAACGCTCCGGCGCCGCCGATAACGCAGCCCCGGTAATAATCATCCAGATCGTCAATATGGAAAGTGCTGGTAAATCCGTCGCCGCCATCGTTCATAATTGGCAGACCGTTGATGGTGATGCCCTTGGCTAAGATTTCATTGCGTACATCCAAAACCAAACGGCCATGATTATTGGGGCCGTCGCCGGCGACGTCGATAACCCGCCGTGTTCCCTGATAGGAATTACTTTGGATCATTCCGGCGGCCATTTCCAATCCGTCGCTGATCGAGGTGCGCTGGCCAAGTGTTATTTCAGCAGTCATTAGCGCCTGGGCGAAGTTGATTGCGGTGGCCTTGTCTTTGATAACGCGCCAATCGACAATGATCTCGCTGAAATCACGACTTGAATAATCGATATAGGCGACGGCGATTTTCTTGTGATAGCCCGATCCGATTGCACGGATGATATCGGGGTGTTTGAGCGCGGCGGCGACGCCTTCGCGTTGGAGGCGCGCTTCGGCTTCGTCGATGCTGCGCGACGTATCGGTGGCGATAACCAATTCCAAATCAACAAATGATTGAGCCGCGGCGGGCGCCGTCCAATTGGCAATGAAAAACAGCGCCGCCCCAAACAACCAGGCGTTCATATCCAGTTCCCCTTTGAGTGCTTTGAATTCTAAGGCGGAGTATGGGGAGGAGGGCAGGTGTAAAGTTGAAATTGAGTGAACATATTCGCGTGTTCATTCGCCCGTTACTTTCCGGGTGAGGTCCGGGTGACGATAACATTCTTCGACATTCAAATAATCAGGTTGCAACACCCAATCTCTAAAGTCGGCGTCATTCAGAAAATGGCGTTGATGCGCGTGGAAGCCTTTGGCGCCCGTTATTCGGAATGCGTTTTCGATCTCGCCGGGAAATTTGGCGCCCGAATTCACATACCCATGGCCAATGGCGGTGATATTTTCCGCAGAAAACACTTCCGGCAGATGGCATATCAGTTGTTCTGACCCGATCTCCGGATAACCGGCGGCAAGGGCGCGCATGACGACAAAGGATGTCACCAAGCCTTCGCCAAATATCCATTCTTCAATTTCAGGGACGCCATGGCGCCGGTCCGGCATTTCATGTTTCACCGCCGCATCCGGATGATAGACAACTTTGTATCCGAGGGCGGCAATATTACGTGCGGCGCCAACATCTGCATCGCCGGTAAAATGAAAAAGATGGCTTGGCATCCTGCCAGGGTGAAAGCCGCCGGCCCGGATCAGGGCATCGCGCCGCA
>JABMOP010000048.1 GCA_013204125.1 Rhodospirillales bacterium
AGCGCTGTTGCTGTCGCGTGGCGCGACGCCATCAACGGCGGCCAACAGCCTTCGAACGCAATACGCATCGCGCCTAGAGACGGCGCTGGCGGCTTTTAACGCGTCATCGTCAAACCCCACCGCCGAAGCCCTATTGCGCAATCAATCGCAATTGATTGACCGCAAATCCCGGGTCAATGAAGCCGTCGGAGTAATCAACCAGGCCCTCAGCCAAACTACTTATCTGAGAAACCATATCGACTATCTGCGCGACCGGATCACGGCATTCGAGGCCAGTAGTATCACGGCCACCGAATTATCCGTGGATTGGGATAACAAACTACGCAAGATCAATCAGCTCGCCAGCGCCGGCGCCAAAACTATCCAGGATGCTGGTATCTACTCGCCAAAGAATTTGATCGAATCACAGTCGCGGTCATCTTTTTCGACCCAGACCCTATACGCGCCCTATAATTCCACGGGCGACACGCTGCAAATCAACGGCATTTATCTGGGCACCGATTATTACATCACCGACGGCGACGGTGATTTCTGGAATTCGGATACAGGCTTCCTCGGCAGCGAAGCCGCCGTCGGAACCTTGTCTGAATATACATCCTACCCCGGCACTCCCACCGGCATTACCGATACAGTCACGGATTTGGTGTTCAAAACTTTTACGTCGTCGAGCGACACGGTGACCTTTGATTTATCCGGTGGGACGCCGATTTCGGGGACGATAACGCGGGGTGGCCTCGGACTCCTGGATGCCTGGCTTTACGATGACTTCTCCGTGGTAGAAGACGCGACCACCATCACCCGCGCCAAGGCTGACCTGGATGCGGCCGAATCCAAGATTTTGTTGGCCGAATCTGATTTCAGAGCCGATCTTTCGGTTTTGCAAACGCGGGTTTCCGTATTCGACAGTCAGATCGCCGGGATTACGACGGAAGTCGCCGGCATTATCGAAAAGATCAAAGATGAGCAGAAAGCGGAGCTGCGCGGGATTCAATTGGAAGCTTTGGTGGCGAATTTCAATTTCGCCCTATTGTCGGCGCGCGGCAACACCTTGATCCACTCGCTTATCTTGTCCCAGGACGCCGGCGTCGCCGGCAACGGCATCGCTATCGGTGAGGCCATTTTAGGGTCCATCATCGACTTGAAGGCTTAGGGTAAATTCCGTCCAAGGGCGTGGGCAGCCACTTTTTTCATGACACTTGGAAGCGCGTGACTGCTAAATTCATCAGGCGCACACCATAGGATTTCGGGCAATTTCCCGCCACCCTGTACCGCACCCTCTAAAATCCTCAGTTCCAGGTGAAAATGGGTGAACGTATGTTTGACCGTGCCGGGCACCGGTTTCCAACGACCGGCAAACGGCGCATTTTCGGCCGCGTCATTGGCGCCGACCCGGGCTTTCGCCCATTCGCTGGATGGAAATTCCATAAGCCCGCCCAAGAGCCCCTTTTCCGGGCGCCGACGTAAAGCCACGCGCCCCTTGGCATCGACCAGCCAATAGACCCATCCGCGCCGGGTCGGTTTTGGCTTTTTGGGCGCTCGATGTGGATAGTCCTCTGCATTCCCGGCGGCCCCGGCGGCGCAAGATTTGGCCAGCGGACACCTTGCGCAATGAGGTTTCCCGGGTGTGCAAACCGTCGCCCCTAAATCCATCAGCGCTTGCGCGTAATCACCCGGCCGGGCGGGCGGCGTCTGGATCTCGGCCAGACGCTTGATCTCGGCCTTGGCCTCGGGCAACGGCGCTTCGACCATAAATAATCGCGCCATCACGCGTTCTATATTGCCGTCCACCGGCGTTGCCGATTGACCGAACGCAATAGCGGCGATTGCCGCCGCCGTATAAGGCCCGACACCCGGTAACTTCAAAAGCTCAGGCGCGCTTTCTGGAAAGCGGCCATCGCATTCACCAGCAATCACTTGGGCGCATTTATGAAGATTGCGCGCCCGTGCATAATAACCAAGGCCCTGCCACCCATGCAGCACTTGATCGAGCGAAGCATCGGCCAGGGCGCCTATATCAGGCCAAAGCCGGATGAAATGCAGGAAATAGGGCTGCACCGCCGTAACCGTGGTCTGCTGTAACATGATCTCGCTGAGCCACACATGATAGGGATTGGGCGCCGCGCCGGCTAAGGCGCGCCACGGCATCGCCCGCCGGTGCGTATCGTACCAACGCAGCATCGGGGCCGATATTTTCAATGCGGGTTTGCGGCTCATTATTTAAGGAAGGTGCCGCGACCGAGCATCTTGCGCAAGCGCGATCCGCCTCTTAATCTTAGGCCATGACAGTCAGACGCCACCAGATCAAGGCGATCGGCGCCAGCATCGAGAAATTGACCCGGCCGATATTTGCCAAGCGTGGTTTTGGCGCCGGCGGCATTGTCGAACATTGGGCCGATATCATGGGCAGCGTCCTTGCAAACGCCAGCTTCCCCGAACGCATCACCTACCCGATGGGAAAACGCGTAAACGGGACGCTGCAATTACGCATCGCAAGTTCGGGATTGGCCTTGGAAATTCAACATCTTGAACCTCAGATCATCGAGCGCATCAACAGTCATTTCGGATATGCGGCGGTGGCGAAACTGCGCATCATTCACGGGCCGATCCCCAAACCTAAAGAAACCAAAGCCGCGCCACGCGCCGAATTGGGCGCCGAGAAGCGCGCCGATTTAAACCGGCAATTGGACGGCATTAGCGATCCCGAATTGAAGGCCGCCCTCAAAGCGCTTGGCGAAGGCATCCTCACCCGGAGCGAAAATTAGGCATATCAGGGACATAACCGGAACGTCCCTGCCTTATTTTAGATTAACGTAAAACTTCGCGCGATTGGGCCGGTATCCGCTTGTCGATCTGGTATTCGACCTTTATATTTGTCTACATATTGTGGGTGGAAAGCTTAATGTCCAAAGATATAGTAAAATACGGCAAGATACTGGGTATCGCCCTTTTTCTGGGTTTTGCGGCGTTTAGCGCCGATGCGCAAAGCTTGCCGTCGACAGAGGCGATGATGGCCGAACGGGCTATCGGCAATGCCAATGCGCCGATCACCAT
>JABMOP010000608.1 GCA_013204125.1 Rhodospirillales bacterium
ACATGTTCCTTGGCAAAAGATTTTAACGCGCCCGCGTCGGCGGCGGCATTTTCTTTAAGCTGAACATAAGCAACGGGCATTTCGCCGGCATAGGAATCGGGTCTGCCGACGGCGCCGGCGATTTGAACGGCAGGATGTTTGTAGAGCGATTCTTCGACAATTTGCGGATCGATATTGTGACCGCCGCGGATGATGATGTCTTTGGCTCGTCCGGTAATCCAGAGATAGCCGTCCGCATCGACGCGGGCAATGTCGCCGGTGACCAAGAAACCGTCATCGGTAAATAGATTGGCGTTGTGAATTTCGTTCAGATAGCCCGGCGAAACATTGGGGCCTTGGATAATGATTTCACCGCTCTCATCGACGGCGCATTCTGTGTAGGTCTTATGGTCTTCATCAAGCCGGACTATTTTTATCTGCATATAAGGATAGCGGATGCCACACGATCCGTGGCGCACCTCGCCGTCGGGCGGCGCGATGGAAATCGCCGCCGCCGCTTCGGTCAATCCATAAAGATTGGCCAGTTGAACGCCGGTCTTGCGTTCCATCGACTTGGCCAGTTCCGCCGGCAACGGCGCCGAGCCGACCGCCACCCGCCCCCGGATGGTACTGATATCGGCGCCGTCCAAGGGCACGTTTGCAATCGCCGTATAGCTGGTCGGCACCCCATAAAGACGCGTGATGCCGAACGCCGAAAAATATTTCCAATAATTGGCAATGAGATTGCGGTTGCGAAATCCGAGGGTGCCCGGAATGACGATTGTCATTCCATTGGCGAAGGGGACGGCGCTGGTCGGCTCGATACCGCCGATATGGTAAAGCGGCGCCGCGCCGAATAGGACCTCATCGTTTAACAGGCCCTGCATGGCGGGCGTGCTCCAGGTCTTAAAGAGGATGCCGCCATGGGTGATACGCGCCAGCTTGGGCGTTCCGGTAGTGCCGCCGGTGTGAATGTAAAAGGCGTCATCGCCGCGGCCGAGCGCTGGGTCAAAATCCAACTCGGCACCGCCGAATTTCTCAATCGCGCCATCGAAATCTTCGGCGCCGGCCCTGGCCGAGGGTTTGCTTAGGCCCGGCGGTCCAATTCTGAATATTCTCCCGATGCCGGGCACCAATGCGCGAATTTTTTCCGCCTTTTCCCAAATGCCAAAACCTTCATCCGCATCATCATAGGCGACAAGCGCTTTTGCCCCGGAGCCAACGATAATCTCGGCGATGGCTTCGGCCTCCAGCAAAAAATTTATCGGCGAAGCGATGCCGGCCAACGAAGCGCCCCAAAGTCCGTAATGAGATTGCGGCAGGGGCGGCACCAGAAAGGCGACGACGTCTTTCCGCGTAACGCCGATGGATCGGAACATGTTCGCCGCGCGGCGGATTTGCGCCGCAAATTCGCCATAAGTGAGTGAGGTAACTTCATCGTCGATATTCCCGCTCGGCAAAAAACGAATCGCCAGGCGCTCGGGCGTCACCGATGCGTTGTGTTCGATGGCATCAAACACCGTGGTATGGTCGAGCCGGTTTTCCCACGGCTCTTGCTCGGCATGTTCCACATCGGCGAGGTTCTTTATCTCGGGATATTGGCGTTCGGTCATATTATTTCGGTTCCCAAAGCTTAATCTGCCGGGCTTATGCCCGACAGTTTTGCATAGCGGCCGCGATGTGCCATTTCATTACCGTAATAGGTGGATAGAGCAATGGCGCGTTTCAGATAAAGGCCGATATCGTGTTCGTCCGATACCCCGATGGCGCCATGAAATTGAATTGCCGATTTTGTAATGGTGAGCGCCGCCGCCGACGCCTTGGCCTTAACCGCCGATGCCAATGCCGAGATATCTTCGCCCCGATCTGCCGCAGCGCATGTTTGGAAAACAAACGAGCGGGTCAATTCACAATCCATATAATCGTTCGCGGCGCGGTGCTGAAGCGCCTGAAAGCTGCCGATCGGCTGGCCGAACTGATGGCGGATTTTTATGTACTCGATCGACATTTCGAGCGCCGTCTCCATGATCCCTAACAGCTCGGCGCCGAGGCCGAGGAGCGTCAGGTTCTGTAGTTTCCGGCAGGCTTCGGACGCCTGGTTGGAACCGGCAATCATATGTTCATTGGGAACCGAGACCTTATCGAGGCTCAGCGTGCCGGTATCGGCGCCATCGACGCTGCGGCTTAAGCTGAGCCCAGCGCCTGCCGACCCTGCCGGCACATAACAAAGGATCAAGCCGTCCGGGCTATCAGCGTTGACCAAAAATCCATCGACGCCGCCGGCTTCGGGGATAAATGATTTTTCGCCGCTTAGGTGCCAGCCGCCACCATCTTCGGTAGCCCTGCAAACGGCTGCTTCAGGATCGATCGCGAACGTTTTTTCCTGAAGCGCCGGAACAACGATGATTTCACCGCCGATAATCCCGGCGATCAATTCTTGACGCGCCGCAGCGTCTGGTCCCTCGGCAAGTATGTTTGCAGATGCGGCGGCGGCGGCAAGGGGGCCCGGCAGCAGCGCCTTTCCGGCTTCTTCGAGAATTAAGGCGAGGTCGGTCATCGACATGCCCAGCCCACCCATTTCTTCGGGAACCAGAACGGCCAGCCATCCGGCGTCGGCCATTTTACGCCAGATTTGCCGGTCAAACGGCGCATCATCATCGCGCACTTGGCGAACCAGACCGGTCCCGGCGCATTGTTCCATAAATTTGGCCGCGCTGTCCTTAAGAAGCTTCTGTTCTTCGGTGAGTATCAGTTCCATGGTTTTTGGATTGCACAAGTGAATGCGGGGTCGAGGCTGGATTGTGCGACGTATCCACCTGCCACTCAATCTAAATCAACGGGAGGTGGTGAGCGTCGCTTGCATCATGGCGCGTCCGCCGCTTACAATTTCCTTATGTTTGAAGGTGAAAGCGAAACCGACCGCGCGTTCAGAGAAGAAGTTCGGGACTGGCTGGAAAACAATCTTCCAGCCGGAATGCGTAACCTTGCGGTCAAGTTGACGCCGGAGGAAATCGCACCTTGGTACGGCCAGGTCCTTGAACGTGGCTGGCACGCGCCCCACTGGCCGAAATCGGCCGGTGGCATGGGCGCAACGCTTACCCAGCAAATTATCCTTGCCGAAGAATTCGCCCGCGCGGGCGCGCCGGAAACCCACGCCACCCACGCGCTTAATCTGGTTGGGCCCGTGCTCATCGAATTCGGCACCGAGGAACAAAAAGCAAAATTCCTGCCGCCGATCCTGGCTAGCGAAGTAATCTGGTGCCAGGGCTACTCCGAACCCAATGCCGGATCGGATTTGGCCAGTCTAAAGACAACGGCGATCCTCGGCTTCGATGAATTCGTCGTCAACGGCCAAAAAATATGGACAACCATGGGAACCCAAGCCGACTGGATGTTCGCATTGGTGTGCACCGATCCCGGCGCGGCTAAAAAGCAAGGGGGCCTAAGCGTCATTCTGATCGATCTGACAAGCCCAGGCGTCACCCGCCGTCCGATCAAGGTGCTGTCCGGCGATGATGAACTGGCCGAGGAATTTTTCGATGACGTCCGCGTTCCGGTGGAAAATTTGGTTGGCGAATTGCATGATGGCTGGCGCGTCGCCAATTCGATTTTGGGTACCGAACGTTTCTCCCACGGCCATCCACGCCACTGTTACAGTGTGTTGGAAGCGGTCAAGCGCGTCGCCAAGAAAACAGGCGCGATGGACGATCCGGCATTTCGGGACCGGCTGGCGGCGCATGAAATTAACGTAACTGCCTTTGCCGCCTTTTTCCGTCACGCGCTGGAACTGACCGAGGCCGAGATATCGCCGGGTTGGGCGGCTTCGATCCTTAAACTTTATTGCACCGAAGAAATCCAACGGCTGGATGATCTTTTGGTGGAAGCGGCGGGCGGCTATGGCCTGGACAAGGAAATCGTGGTTACGGATGAAGGCGGGGTCGATATTATGGGCCGCTTCCTTGGCGATAGGCGTAATACCATCGGCGGCGGATCACGCGAAATTCAGCGCAACATTATTTCCAAACGGGTGCTCGGCCTTCCTACTTAAATTACATTAAGGGTCTAGCTCACCGTGGCCCAACCCATTTGGCGGGGCGTTTTTCCCGAAAACTTGCGCGTCCCTCGGTCGCTTCGTCTGTGGCCCGGCTTTCTTCACCGACCGCATTCAGCCTGGCCGCAAGG
Source organism: Rhodospirillales bacterium (assembly GCA_013204125.1). Classification (GTDB taxonomy): domain Bacteria; phylum Pseudomonadota; class Alphaproteobacteria; order Rhodospirillales; family UBA2165; genus JABMOP01. Next base: position 4,162 of record JABMOP010000608.1, read on the forward strand.
TCATCTGGAACAATCAGCCCGGTGAGTTCCAATATAGTCTGTTTAGCTGCAACGAGCGCGTTCGTCCCACCGTCAAGCAAAGCATCGATGATCGGCGCCACCGTTTCATCCAATGACTGAGGTGCGCACAAATGATGCACAAGCCCTATTTCATATGCTTTTCCAGCATCGAACTTATCGCCGCCCAATACGTAGCGGAGCGTGTTTCTGGTTCCAATCGCATTTAAGAACATTGGAATAAGGGATGCCGGATTAAAACCCAACCTGACTTCAGGGATGGAAAAGAAAGCATCGTCGGAGGCAACGACGATGTCGCACGCCGTAATCCACGCCACACCGCCGCCGATACAGGCGCCCTGCACCATTGCCACCGTCGGCCGCGTGAACGAAGCCAATTTTTCGATGGCGGCTGGAAGGCTCGGCGCCGGTGACTTGGCATCATCGCCCTCAGATCCCGGGCTCATATCCGCACCCGCCGAAAAATTCTTTCCGTTGGCGCGGAAGACTAAAACACGGATATCGGGGTTTTGTTCAAATTCGCCGATGGCATCCGAAATCGCCGTCAGCATCGGTGCATTCATGGCATTATGAACTTCGGCGCGGTTGAGCGAGATGGTCGCAATTTGGCGTGCGTCTATTTCGGCCGTTATGAGTGGTTCGGTCATGATCCCGGCTCCCGGAGGCTAGTAGTCTCAAGTTTAATTATTATGCGTGAAGCGATGCTTCACTTTCATAGCTCTACACGGTATATGGATAGGGGAATTTGCCATCCAGCACCAGACACATGCGCGAGGGAAGCAGCTCCGAGATGCCAAACAATGTCGGATCAGCTAATTTGAAATTAGCATAACCCAGAGAATGTCCATACCCGGTCGCGCCTCCTCCGCCGACTTCCCAAACAGGTTAACGAGTGCCGGTTTTGGCGCGCGGTGCATCTCTTTAAAAAAGGCGAGATTGATTTGAAACTTTAAGTTCAAGGAAAACAGTAATGGCTAAAAAGTACAAGTGCCTTTCCGGCGACACACATCTGGAAGTGCCGAGCGAGCGATGGACCCACCGGGTCGATAAGAAATATAGTGATCGCGTGCCAAGAACTATTCGCCTCGAAAACGGCGCCGATGCCACCCTCTTCGAAGACAATCCTGAAGTTCAGAACACCTTTGACCTTTATGGTGGCAAGGGCCGCGATGTTTGGTATCCGGCCGGGCAAAATTACGAAACCATGGCCGGAACCGGCTCGCCGGAACAGCGCGTCAAAGAACAGGACATGGACGGCATCGATGCCGAAATCATGTTCACCGGCGTGGTTTGCGGAGCCGGATTGTGGATGAAAACCAAGGACGATGGACTGCACAAAGCCCTGTTCCGGGGCTATAACGACTGGGTCGGCGAAGAATATCTGCCGCCGGTCAAAGACCGCATTTTTGGCATCGGTGTCCTGCCGGGGACCGGCATCGACGATTGCATCGCCGAGTTGGAGCATTGCAAAAAACTCGGCTTCACCGGCGTTCAATTGATGACGTTCCCCAATGGTGGCGGCCGGCCCAAGCCGGAAGACGACCGCTTTTGGGCGACGGCGATGGATTTGAAAATGCCGGTGACTATCCATTTCATTCTCGCCCGCACCGGCCAGCCGGACGGCAAGCTCAACGATTATCCGACCGAAGTTCCGGAATTGAACACGGAACTGAGCGCACAGCTAAGCCGGTTTGCAAAATTTGCCGCCACCAACGCCATCCAATTAATCGTCGATGGCACCTTCGACCGGTTTCCGGATTTGCGTATTTTTTGCGCCGAAACTTCGATCGGCTGGATACCTAATTTTATGGAAGTGGCCGATGTTCGTTATGCACGCCACATCCCATGGGCTCAGCGCCTCAACAATGTTGAACCGTTCAAGGCGCCGCCCAGCGAACTCATCAACGAATATTTCTATTGGGGATTTCAGCGCGACCGGGCCGGCGTCGAGTTGCGCCACCGGATGAATGTGGATCGCTTGATCTGGGCCAACGATTTTCCCCATCAAGAATCCGATTGGCCCGATTCCGACCAAGTGCTGGAATATAATTTCCACGGCGTCCCCGAAGACGAAGTTTATAAAATAACCGTGCAAAACGTCTGCGACTTCTTCAATCTATCAAACGAGGTTTAGGGCAACGCGGCAACGCTACAACACGGGGGGCTACATCACATGCGCTATCGTCACGCCGGGCTTTGGCATCACGATCGGGATAAGGCGACACCGGGGTTCACCGTTGTTGCGCCGTCGCGTTGCAAAAACGTCTACCTGATTGGTATGGACGGCGATGTGCGCCATTCCTGGCAGACACCGATGAAACCCGGCAATTACGCCTATATGCTACCCGGTGGACATCTACTGTGGTCCGGCGAAACCGAAGACGGCCCGGTCCCCGGCGGCGGCAAGGGCGGGCTTTTGCGCGAATATGATTGGGATGGCAATGTTCTTTGGGAATACCTGGACAACCATCAGCACCATGATTTCCGGCGACTCTCAAACGGCAACACGGTTTATATCGGCTGGGAAGAAATGCCGATGGAGGCTGCGGCCCGCGTCCAGGGCGCCGCGCCCGGCACCGAAGACGAAGGCGGAATTATCTGGGGTGATTATCTGCGCGAAGTGAACCCGGCCGGCGAAACCGTGTGGGAATGGCACGCGTACGAAGATGAAACCTTGCTTGGCATCCCCTTGCATCCGATGAGCACGCGCAAAGAATTTGCCCATTGCAATTCGGTCGCCGAAATACCGGGCGGTGATTTGCTGCTCAGTTTCCGCAAATTTTCTACCATTGCCATTGTCGACAAGAAAACCCGGAAAGTGCGCTGGCACCACCAAGACAACAGCTGGGGCCAACAGCATGACGCAGAAATGCTGGACGGCGGAAACATTCTCCTTTTTGCCAACGGCATTCATGTGCCGAGCGGCACTTTTCATTCGCGCATCGTCGAAATGAACCCTGACACCGGCGAAGACGTATGGGTTTACCGAGGCGCGCCCTGGCCCAGTTTCTACAGCCCCAATATTTCCGGCGCCCAGCGTTTGTGTTCCGGCAACACCTTGATTTGCGAAGGTCTGCCCGGCCGCATATTCGAAGTAACGCCTTCGGGCGAAATCGTCTGGGAATATGTCTCCCCCTGGTTCGGTGGACCCTTCCAGGGCGGCATGATTAATTCGGTGTTCCGGGCTTACCGCTACCCGGCCGACGGCCCGGAAATCGAAGGCCGCCTGGGCGCGGTTGGTTAAATGAAATTCTAAAAGGACTTAAAGACATGAAAATTGGCATCCCCGATCTAATTTCAAATTCTTATTTCCCTGCCGCCGCAGCGGTGGAGCTGGGCTTTTTTGCCGAAGAAGGTCTGGATATGGAATTAGAGCTGATCTTTCCGGTCGACCGCACAATGGAAGAATTGCGCGACGGCAAGATCAATTTCGTCGGCGGCTCGGCCCATTCGACGACCCACGCCTTCCCCCAGTGGAAAGGCGGAAAATTATTGGCAGCCTTAGCCCAGGGCATGTACTGGTTCTTAATCCTGCGCACCGATTTAGGCGCAAAACAGGGCGATATCGAAGCCGTCAAAGGACTCAATATCGGCGCCGCACCGCTGGTGGATTTGGGGCTCAAACAATTGCTGATCGAAGCCGGCATTGATCTGGAACGAGACAAAGTGACGATCCAGCCGGTACCCGGCGCCTTCACCGGCAACAACACAAATTTCGGCGTCACGGCGGCGAAAGCCTTGGAAGATGGCAAAATCGACGGTTTCTGGGCCAACGGCATGGGCGCCGAAGTTGCCGTAACGCGCGGCGTCGGCACCATGGTGATCGATGCCAGAAGGGGCGACGGCCCGGCGGCGGCGTTCAATTACACCATGCCGGCGCTGGTCACATCGGACGATATGATCAATGAGCAACCGGAAGCCTGCGCCGCCGCTGTCCGCGCGCTGGTTAAGACCCAAAATGCGTTGAAAGCGGATATCAGCCTCGCCACCAAAGTCGGGCGCAAATTGTTCCCGGCGATCGAGGCCGAATTGATCGCCCAAGTGGTCGAGCGGGATTTGCCGTTCTACAACGCCGCCATCACCCCCGAATTCGTCACCGGCATGACAAAATTTCAAAACGATGTGGGATTGGCGACGGGCGAATTTGCCTATGACCAAGTGGTCGCCACGCAATTTTCAGAGTTTTGGACCTAGGTGTCTTTTAAGAGCGCGCCGGAAGGTTCAAACCGGTCAGATGATGCCGGCATCTTTCAGCCGCTTTAATTCCGCATCGTCCAGGCCCAAAAGCCCGCCATAGATTTCTTTATTATGGCTGCCGATTTCGGGCGGGCCGAGCCAGGCGATATCGCTCGCCGTTTCCGAAAGCACCGGGGCGAACCCTGGAACCGCCATGTCGCCGAAAAAATCGTCCGAGACGCGCCGCACCATATCGCGGTCTTTGAAATGCGGATCGGCAGCGATATCGGCGATGGTATAGATCGGCCCGGTGACGACGCCGTGCTTATCCAGCAATTCGTCCAAATCCTTGATATCCATTGTCTTGGTCCACTCGCCAATCAAGCCATCCAATTCGGCGGCGTTATTGCCGCGCGCCTTGTGATCCACATAGCGGGGATCTTCGGCCAATTCGGGGCGGCCCATGGCTTCGCAGAGCCGCCGGAACATGCCATCGATATTCGCGGCGATGATCAGCCATTTGTCGTCCTTGGTCGGAAAAATATTGGACGGCGAGACATTGGCGAGCCCGGTGCCCGAAGGCTCGCGGATAACACCCAATTTATCGTATTCGGCGATCGAGCCTTCCATGAAGGAAAAGCAGGATTCCAAGATCGACGCATCGACGACTTGTCCCTTGCCGCCGCCGAGGGCGTCCCGCCAATAAATCGCCATCAGCACCCCTTGGGCGGCGAACATGCCGGTCAGCATATCGCCCAGTGAAATGCCGGTGCGGGGTGGCGGCTGATTGGGAAACCCGTTGATATAACGAAGCCCGCCCATGGCTTCGCCGACGCTGGCAAAACCGGGGCGGTCCGAATACGGCCCGGTCTGGCCGAAACCGGAAACGCGGGCAATGACCAAGCCGGGATTGATCTTATGCAGATCATCCGGACCGAGCCCCCATTTTTCCATGGTGCCGGGCCTGAAATTTTCGACCAATACATCGGCGCCCCGTACTAGATTCCTCACCAAATCCTGGCCTTCCGCTTCCTTCAAATTGGCGGTCACGGATTTTTTATTGCGCGCCAGGATCGGCCACCACAGGCACTTATCTTGATAGCGATGGTGACCCCATTCGCGCATCGGATCGCCGGCGCCCGGCGTCTCGACCTTAATCACTTCGGCGCCGAAATCTGCGAGGCGCGTGGTCGTAAACGGCCCAGCCAGCAATTGACCCAGCTCGATCACCCGAACGCCCGCCAAGGGGCCTTTTAATTTCGGATCGCGCTCATCGGTTGGTATCGGCATTCGCACCTCTCCCAGCTAGACGGGGTGGGCAGCACCACTATCACGCCGCGCCATAAATTCCCGGCCAATCAGCACAACCGCCGCAACAACGCCGACCACGTTAATGGCATAGCCAAATGCCTCACCGGGAATAAGAAGAGCGAACCCAGCGGCGACAAACAGCAATCTGAAGACCGTGTTGATGGGACGGTACAGATAGCCGATGAAACCACAGGAGGCGATCCAAACACCTAAGACAGCCATGATGAGCGCGCTCAATATATGGGCCAGATCCCCCTGCAACAACAAGCTGGGCGATAGAACAAAGACGAAAGGTATGATGTAGGCGATCCAGCCCAATCGAACCGCCGTCATACCGGTCGCCATGGGATTAGCCCCGGCCAGCGACGCCGCCGCGAACGCGGCAATGGCTACCGGCGGCGTGATCATCGACATCAGGCCAAAATAGAGCACGAACATATGCGCGCCAATCGGGTTAACCCCAAGCTTGACCAAAGACGGTGCAATCATGGTCGCCAACAAGAGATAAATCGCCGATGTCGGCATCCCCATACCGAGCAGGATCGAAATACCAGCCGTCAAAATCAGCAATAGCCAGAGATTATTCTCGCCCACACTGGCGAGGATCAGGGTCAGCGCCTGGCCAAGCCCGGTCTTGTCCAAAATACCGATGATGACGCCTGCCATGGCGCCGATGATGATGATATCGACCGACATGCGGCCGCAGCCGGAAAATGTCCCGACGATCTGTTTCAACGAGATGCGGGATTTTTTATATCCAAAAATGAGACTGACCAAACCGACTGAGATCCCAGCCCAGAACGCGGCCGCTTGCGGCGCCATATTCATCCAAAACAGGGTGTAAACCAGGACCACATAAGGGACGACGAAAAACCAGCCTTCTTTCAGGACCCGCCACATTGGCGGGATACGATCCTTGGGCAGTGCCGTGATACCGTTTTTTGCGGCTTCGAGATCGGCCTGAACGAATACGGCGAGATAATAGAGAAATGCCGGGATCAACGCCGCCAGGATAACTTCGGTATAGGCCATCTCCAAAATTTCGGCCATCAGAAAGGCTGCCGCCCCCATGATCGGCGGCATGATCTGCCCGCCGGTTGACGCCACCGCTTCGATCGCGGCGGCGGTCTTAGCGTTATAGCCGGCCCTCCGCATCAAGGGGATGGTGATAACGCCGGTCGAGGCCACGTTGGATACCGCCGAGCCGGAAATCGATCCGAACAAGCTGGACGCCACAACGGCGATCTTAGCCGAACCACCCCTTGAGCGGCCCATCATGGCGGCCGAAAGATCGGTAAACCATTCCGAAGCGCCGGTATGAAGCAGCATCTGCCCCATCCAGATGAACAGCACCACCGTTAAGACAATAATTTTAAGTGGCAGGCCGAGCAGCGCGATCTCGCTGGTGCCGAGAAACGCCACCAGTTCGACGTTTTTCTGTTCGACCCCTTGCAACATGCCGGGCATGAGATGGCCGACGAAAGCATAGGCGACGAAAACGCTGAAAACGATGGTTAGGCTCCACCCGGCGGTGCGCCGCAGCCCTTCCCAAACCAGGGGTACGAACATTAGTCCTATAACAAACGTCTTGGGGCGCATGGCGAATGGACTATCGGCAATGTCGTCAAAAATCACGATAAAATAAATCGCGCCGCAGATGCCAAGCAACGCGAAACCATAATCATACCAAGGAATGGAAACCCGCTCGGTGCCGAGTTTCGCGGGGTAGCGAATAAATATGACCGCAAAACTCAATCCAAGACCCGCGATCATCGCCTGTTCGTCGAACCAAGTAAAACCCAACGCGAGCCAGAAATCGATGGCCCAAGTTATCACAATTAAAGTGAGCAGCGCCCCGAGCCCATGCGACAGACCGCGAACGAGTGGGGATTCCGCGCGTTCGGCAAGATATTTGTTATCTTCATTTTCGGTCTCAGGCGCGTTTTCAGACACTTTTGCTCTCTCTGCTTAACAATCCCGATTGTTCGGGCAACAATTTAAATTAGATTTTGATCCGCTCTAATACGCAAATTACCCGCGTTCTTTTATAAAGAACGCGGGTAAATTCGTTAGCAAATGATGCTCGGGTCTTTATCTCTTCCAGAGCCCGGCTTCCTTGTAATATTTTATGGCGCCGGGATGGTAGGGCATGCCCTGGTCCTTGGCCAAACGGGTATTGGCTTCATAGGATTTCCACAAAGGCCCGCCATCTTTTAGCTGCTTAACTTGCTGGTGCATGACTTTTGCCACCGTGTAGGCGGTTTCGTCCGACAATCCCTTATGGGTCCATAACATGTAGTCATAAGTAATGAAATTTGTCGGCTCGACCACGCCCGTAAGACCTTTGCGAGGTTCGATTGTGCTCCAATAGGTTTTTGGGAAAAATTTATGCATGGCTTGCAGAGATTCTGGGCCACTTGGGAAGGAAATGTGCCGAATACCGCCCTGGATCTTCGCATTCATCTGTTTGACGAAGCCGGTCCCAGCGGCGGCGATAACGCCGTCCACCTTACCCGCCATCATCAGTCGCCAATGCTGAACCAATCCAACAGCAGGAACGTGCTTTACGTCATCATAGCTAAGACCGGCGGTTGCAAGTCCACCTTCATGAATGGCCGCGAACAAAGGCGCGGCTTTTAACCCGTAGGAAAGCCGTTTGCCCTTCAGATCTGAAACTTTAGTAATTCCGGACGCCTTTGGAACCACGAAGCTCACACTGAACTTCATCATAGTCGACACCAGACGCAAATTATCATATTTGTTCGGCTTCGAAAGACCGGTGCCGGAAATCGCCATCCAGTATTGCGCCAGGTTTGAAATACCAAATGCGAGTTCGCCCGAATTCACGACCGGGATATATTGTTGTGTCCCACCCATGGTCTGCTTGCGCATTTGCAGACCACCGCCATGTTCCGACACGGCCTTTGAAATCGTTGCGGTAACCTGGGCGACCGCGCCCGTTTTGGTTGATCCGATGCCGACCGTTTCCGCCGACGCCGCCGATGTCATCGCAAGCGCGAGACCCCCAGCGACCAGTAATTTCCCTGCATACATTTTTTAAATCTCCCGTGTTGTCTAAATTATGTCTCCAACGTCGTTTAAAGCCCCGATTATGTCGGGACCAACCCAGAAAGGCCGTTTCAAACCCTATTTTGTCAAGGGCATTGAGCCACCGTTTCAAATCTAAGTAATGCTGGCAGCGCGGGCAACACCTTCAATCATGGCGGCACGCCTTAAATAAACCCTTTGTTTCTCGGGATCAGCGATAATTGCACGTAAATCATCCAAAAATTTGGCGCGTTCCGCCGGATTGTCCTGTTCGATGTTTTTTTTATTCTCGATGGTCTGGCGCTGCAGATATTCTGACGCCACGGTCCGGCGCTGCCGGTCGTAGCGATCAAGCAGCGCTTCATCGGCGCTGTCGAGCCAAATTGCCGCCAATTTTTCGGTCAGATTGAAGGCATCGTGAAAGCCAAAATTCATACCCATACCGCCCAAAGGATTATTTACATGCGCCGCATCGCCGGCGATCAGGATCTTGCCGGCGCGGTAGCTTCCGGCGACGCGCTGATGCACCTGATAGAGATTGCGGTGGGCAATGTCGTAAGCTTCCGGTTTTGCGTGAAAGCCCTGCATGCGCCGCTCGATCACGTCATCGTCGAAAATCTCGTCTTCTGTTTCTTCCGGCTTGGTCGGGAACAGAATCCGCCAAATGCCTTTGTCGTCCGGGCCTTTGACTTTGAACAATGCGCACCATTCTTCAGGGTCGGCGATATAGTTGGTCAGAGCATAGCCGTGATCGGCGAATTCAAACGGCGTGGTGAGGACCAAGAAGCGTTCTTCAAAACTGAATCCTTCAAACCCCACATCCATTGATTTGCGCACATTACTCCGCCCGCCGTCACAGCCGATGACGTAGCGCGCCTCAAAAGTTTCGATGCCGCCGCTGGTTTGGGCCGTGACCGTAACGTTGCCGCCATTTTGGCGAACTTCAGTCACCCGATGGCCATTCAGCACTTGGTGATCACCATATTCGGAGAGCTTATCGGCTAAAATATGGCTGATTTTATGCTGTTCGAGCATCAGGCGGAACGGATAGGGCGTATCATCGGCCAGCACACCCAAATCAAATTCGGCGATCAGGCCTTGTTTGCGGTCGCGGTAATGATAGTTGCGGACGATATAGCCGCGCCCCAGCATGGTTTCGGTGACGCCGAGATTATTGAACATTTCCAAGGTAGGCGGATGGACGGTGCCGGCGCGCGGGTCTTCGAATATCTCGTCGCCTTCTTCCAGCAATAGAAACGGGATGCCGTAATGGGCGAGGTTCAGCGCCGCCGTGTAGCCGACCGGCCCGCCGCCGACGATGATTATTCTGTCTTTTTCAGCCATGATTTCAGGCCGTTTATAGCTTGGCCGGGGCGCAGCTTCCAGCCTTCGCCTATATTTGGATTTAAAAATCGATCCCCACCGGTATAATCCGGACGCCATGATTGCGCCTCGGAGGGAAGGATGAGCCAGAAAGCAGAACTTAAAGCCCAGGAACCGTGGATCGGATCCAGAGGGCGCATCGCCGTCATCATTCCATCGACCAATATCGGTGTCGAATATGATTGCCAGCGGCTGATCCCGCCGGGCGTTTCATGGCATTTTTGCCGCTTTTTCATCGAGCAGCCGGACCTTTCCAGCGACGATATGTTCATGGCTTTTATCGAAGCCATCCGCCACACCATCCCCGATGCTCTGCGGGATGCGACGACTTGCGAGCCGTCACAAATCATGATGGGCATGTCGGCGGAAACCTTCTGGGGCGGGCTCGAAGGCAATGCGGAATTTACCGAAAGGCTACGCGATGTGGTCGGCCAGGAAATCGGCATCACCACCGGCGCCGGCGCCTTAGGAGCCGCGTTAAAAGCCTTCGGCGCCAAGAAAATCGCAGCGATTACCCCTTATCAGCCGATCGGCGATAAACAGGTCCGCCGTTTCTTGGAAGAAACCGGCTATGAAGTCTCGAACGTCGTCGGCCTTAAATGCGATACGGCGACATCCATCGCCCATACGCCGCCAAGCGAAGTGATCGACATAATCTTAAACCAATTGGACGGCGACGATGTCGACGCCATTGTTCAGGCAGGAACGAATTTATCGGCGATAGATATTTTCCCGGCCTTGGAACAGAAACTCGGCAAGCCGGTCATCCCGATCAACGTCGCGACCATATGGCATACTTTCCGCACCACCGGCATCGACGACAAATTTACCGGCAAGGGCTGGTTGTTCGAACGTTTCTAAGGGAAACCCAACATTGTCTAACCAAGTTCAAGTCATTATCGTCGGCGCCGGCCCGGTTGGTTGCGTTACCGGGCTGATTCTAGCCCGCGCCGGAATATCGGTGCTGATATTGGAATCGGAGCCGAGTTTGGTTCTGGATTTGCGCGCCTCCACATTCCATCCGCCGACCTTGGATATGTTGGATGAGTTAAATATTACGGAGAAATTGATCGCCCAAGGGTTGGTGACGCCGACAATCCAATACCGGGATGTGGATGATGGGCTGATTGCAGAATTTGACCACGCGATTATTTCCGACCACACGGCGCATCCCTACCGCGTGCAGTGCGAACAATTTAAATTGGCCGGCTTCGCCGCAGATATGATGGCCGAATTTTCGGACGCCGAAATTCGCTTCGATTGCCCGGTGGCTGGGGTCACCCAAGACGGCGATAGCGTCACCGTCCATTTCGACACGCCGGACGGGCCTGAAGAAGTCAGCGCCGATTACATGATCGGCTGCGACGGGTCCCGAAGCGCGGTGCGCAAATCCTTAAGCATCGGTTTTGAAGGCTTCACCTATCCTGAAAAATTCGTCACCGCTTCGGCGATTGAACCGGTGGATGAGATTTACCCCGGCATGGGTCATGTCGCCTATATATCTCACCCGACGGAATGGTGCGTTCTCATCCATGCGCCGGAATTTTGGCGCTTTCTCTATCCAATCCCGCTGGATATGACCTACGAAGAAGCGTTCGAGAGGGAGTATCTGCAATATCGCCTAAACCGCATTGCGCCCTACGGCAAAGATTATACGGTCGATCACCGCACCATTTACAGCGTCAACCAGCGGGTTGCCGAAACCTACCGAAAAGGCCGCGCGCTATTGGCCGGTGATGCCGCCCATGTGAATAACCCGGTCGGCGGCATGGGGCTGAACGGCGGGTTACACGACGGCATCAATCTCGCCGAAAAGCTGATTGCAATCTTGAACGCAGGCGCAGCGGAGGGCTTGCTCGATCAATACGACCGCCAACGCCGACCGATCGCCATCGAATACGTGCAGGCGCAATCCATCCGCAACAAAAAGACTTTGGAAGAAACCGACCCATTGGTGCGCAAACAACGCCAGGACGAATTGCGCAGCCTGATGGACGACAAAGAAAAATCTATCGAATTATTGCTGCAAACCTCGATGATCAACGGCGTCCGAAAATCACTGTCGCTGGAATAAGCGGCGCCGGATATTAATCAAAACCCGTTAAACATTATTAAGCTATCCTTGCTAGGCTTTGCCGATGCAAATTTGGCGCTTCATCGGCTGGACATTTTTAGCGGTGGCTTTTGTCTTTACCGCCGCCGAAGCCATCGCCCACGCGTTTGCCCGCGAATACGGCGTGATGTCCGCCTACCGGGTGCTCGAAATTTTGTCGCCTGAGAAATTGGAGCGCATGGCCGATTTCATCAGCTTCCAAATCCATCCAATGGCGTGGGATCCGGTGGCAACATCCCTGATGGTTTTACCCGGTTGGTTATTGTTCGGTATTCCCGGCGGCCTCCTCGCCTGGAAATGCCGGCCGAAGATGGAGGGGGATGATTTGCCCGACGATTATCCGCACACCACTTATGAAGACATCCTTGCGGCGGCGGAAGAAGCCGATGATTACGACACCGGCCTGCCTTCCAAATACCGCGATATGGATGATTTCGACCCGACGATATCCCAAGCCGCAGAGGCGCCGGGCGAAGACGCGCAGCGCCCGTTGGACGTGGAACAAGTACTTAAAGATTTAAGAGAACGCGGCAACAAAACCGATTAAGAGTGTCAGTCGTCGCTCATGCGCAGCGCCGCCAGAAATGCCGATTGCGGGATTTCCACATTGCCAAATTGGCGCATGCGCTTTTTGCCCTTCTTTTGCTTTTCCAGCAATTTGCGTTTGCGGGTGATATCGCCGCCATAGCATTTGGAAGTCACGTCTTTTCGAAGCGCGCTTATGGTTTCGCGGGCGATAACATTGCCGCCGATCGACGCCTGAACCGCGATCTTGAACATCTGGCGCGGGATTAATTTTTTCAAGCGTTCGCAAATGGAACGACCGCGGGCTTCGGCTTGGCGTGCATGAACCATGAAGGTCAGCGCGTCCACGGGTTCGGCGTTGACGAGGATCGAGACTTTCACCAAATCCGCTTCCTGATAGCCGTCCATTTGGTAATCGAAACTGGCATAGCCGCGCGATGTCGATTTAAGCCGGTCATAAAAATCGAACACCACTTCGTTCAACGGCAGGCGGTAGATAACCATCGCCCGGTTGCCGGCATAGGTTAATTCGATCTGTTCGCCGCGCCGTTCGGTGCAAAGGGTAAGGATGCCGCCGAGATATTCGTCGGGTACCAAGATGGTGGCCCTGATCCAAGGTTCTTCGACGAATTCGACTTGGGTCGGGTCGGGCATATCGGCGGGGTTGTGCAATTCGGCGACGCTGCCGTTCCGTTGGTGCAGCTTGTAGACGACGCTCGGCGCCGTGGTGATAAGATCGAGATCAAATTCCCGCTCCAACCGTTCCTGGACAATTTCCAGATGCAGCAGCCCTAAAAAGCCGCAGCGAAATCCAAAACCCAAGGCCGCCGAAGTTTCCGCTTCGAACTGAAAGCTGGCATCGTTGAGGCGCAATTTAGCGAGGCTATCGCGGAGATCTTCGAACGCGGCGGCATCGACCGGGAACAGGCTGGAAAAAACAACCGGCACCGAAGGCTTAAAACCGGGCAAGGGCTCTGCCGCCGGGGAACGGTCATCGGTGATGGTATCGCCAATTTTTGTGTCGGCGACGGTCTTGATCGACGCCGTGATATAGCCCACCTGACCGGGGCCGAGCGCATTGACCGGCGTTGGCGTCGGCCCGAACACACCAACCTGATCGATCTGATGGACATTGCCGGCGGCCATGAAACGCACTTTCATGCCTTTGGTAAGCTTGCCGTCCTTGACCCGCACCAAAATCATCACGCCCAAATATTGGTCATACCAGCTATCGACCAGTATCGCTCTCAAAGGCGTATCAGCGGCGCCGGTGGGCGCCGGCAAGCGTTCGATCAAAGCTTCCAGCACGTCTTGGATGCCGAGGCCGGTTTTGGCGGAAATTTCGATGGCGTCCGACGCATCCAAGCCGACAACTTCTTCGATCTGGCTGCGCACACGGTCCGGCTCGGCAGCCGGCAAATCAATTTTATTGAGCACCGGAACAATCTCGTGGCCGGCTTCAATCGCCAAATAGGCATTGGCCAAAGTCTGCGCTTCGACGCCTTGGGTTGCATCGACAATCAAAAGCGAACCTTCGCACGCCGCCAGCGAACGGCTGACTTCGTATGAAAAATCCACATGGCCCGGCGTGTCCATGAGGTTCAATTCATAGGTTTCGCCGTTTCGTGCTTTATAGATCAGGCGCACGGTTTGCGCCTTAATTGTAATGCCGCGCTCGCGCTCGATATCCATACTGTCGAGCACTTGATCCTTCATTTCGCGGTCGCTCAAGCCGCCGCAGAATTCGATCATGCGGTCGGCAAGGGTCGATTTGCCATGATCGATATGGGCGATGATGGCAAAATTACGGATATGGCTGAGCTCAGTCATTTGACTATAAATAGGTCCAGGGGTTGGCGGTACAAGCGGGCTTCTATCATTCCCGGAATGCGAACGCCATCCCAACTATGCTTGATCTGTATCTTCCATCAAAGCGGCGCGCATGATTTGGCGCCGGGAGAAGACATAGAAGCCGACCACGCCCGAAAGCGCCGTGGCCAGAAGGATCGGCCATTGAAAGCCCATATAGCCGGCCATCCAGCCGAGCAACAATGCGCCAATGGCCGGGCCCGACCGGTTCAAAATTCCCCATAAACTCATCACCCGGCCGCGCAGACTGCCTTTGACCGAGCTTTGCACTACCACTTGAGCCGCGATATTCATGCCGATCTGGGCGCCGCTGACAACCGCCGCCGAGGCCACGCCGAACCAGAAATTCTTGGTCGCCGCAAAAAGGATCAGCCAGAAAATGGCGAGCCCCATAGAGATGAAATAAGCGCGCAATAGATTTTCGCGCTGGATAATATTGCCGACCAGGAGCGCGCCGACCATGGCGCCGAAACCTGCCGCCGAAACCAATATTGCAACCCCTTCTTTTGGATTTTCGCCGAACATGGTTTCGGATATGCCGGGCAATAGTTCCATATAGGCGCGCATAAAGACGGATGTGAATATCAGCATCAGGAACAATTGTTTGATGGGGATATGCTGGGTCGCATAATCGAAACCTTCTTTCAGGTTGGACATCATACCGCCACCTCTGGCCGCCCGTTCGTCCGGGTTAACGAGGACGATGAAAAATAAAATCACCAAATAAATGAGATAGCTGGCCGCGTTTAGCGCAAAGGCCGCGCCCGATCCCCAAAGCGCCAGCACCGGCGCCGCCAGGGCCGGAAACAGAAACCGCGCGAGATTGAACAGGGTGGCGTGCAGGGCGATGGCCGAAGTGAGGTCTTCTTTTGGCACCAGGTTGGGTACGATAGCGAGCCGCACCGGCGTCCAGAACCCGGCCGCCGCGCCATGCGCCATGGCCGCTACCAAAAGCACATAAATATCGACCCAACCGGCCAAAGTTGCGAACGCCAGAATGGCGGTCACGGTCATGATCGCGACTTGGATGATGCGCGCCATGACGAGCCGATCATAACGGTCTGCAAAAGCGCCGGCGATGGGCGATAGGACGATACCGGGGATGGCTTCGGCGGCGGCGATGATGCCGAGCCATAGGCCCGAATGGGTCAAATCCCAGGTCAGCACCTGAATACCGATACGATAGAACCACACCCCGCCGGACGAGAACCAGCCGCCCAGTTCGACGAGGGCGAAGTTTCTGTGCTTGAGCGCGCGGAGCGTGCTCCTGTTCAGGGTTTCGGCGATCGCCGAGAAAAGACGGCTCACCCGAAAATGCCTTCCAAAAACCGCGCCGGAGCAACGCCGAAAAAGGTCTGATGCAGAACCATAAGCGCGCCATAGATCACCGCGCCGCCGATCACCGGTAGCCAGCCGATTTCCCGCCAGATAATTTTTGATCGCCCGGAAATCTGAGCGGCGAACGGAATATACGAAGATTGCGCCGCGTAACTTTCCCACGCCGCGCCCATTTCATGGCGCCGTCGAGCCTCTGTCAGCAAGGGGCCGAACAAGGCCAGCACCGCCAGCCCGCCAAAGAATATGGCAGAAGCGCTATCGCCATTCGCCGCCACATGCAGCAACGCCCAAAGCCCGGCGCTCCACATCAGAGGATGACGGGTGATGCGGAATATGCCGTAGGGGCCGGCTTCCAATGGCGGTTTGGGGAAATAGATAAAGGCCGGATTTCTGGGCGACATCGCTGCTACCATGGCGATGAAAATAGGCAGCATCAGGCTTAGGGGCAGATGGCGCACCCATATGGGGGCTTGCCAAAGTTCGGGGCGCGGCGCATCTGCATAGGCCGACACCATCCAGACGAAGGCGGCGATGATCATCAGCGAATACAGCCCTTGAAAGGGGCGCTCGCCTATTTTCGCCCGCACCGGTTCGCGCAGGGCTGGAAAGGACAAAACTAAATGTCCGCCAACAAAGGCGAGCGTGGCAAAGATAAGATCGGTCAAATTTTCGCTCATGTTTGGCAAGAACTGGCAAGGGATTGCGGCCCGGTTTACGGCAAGGGCGATACGCCAATCACGGTTTCATGGATATACAAGAACAATATATATAAACCCCCGCCGCCGAAAAGTCCCGCAATCCATCCATTGGCGCCCGACATGCTTTTGCCGCCCGAATTAAGCCGCGCCCATTCAGTTTCGCCGAGCGCCCGGCGGCGTTTGCGGTTCATGCTTATCGGCCCATAAACGCTCAGCGCCAGGAGGTGGGAAAAGAGGATCACCGGCGCGCCTT
This sequence comes from Rhodospirillales bacterium, assembly GCA_013204125.1. Classification (GTDB taxonomy): domain Bacteria; phylum Pseudomonadota; class Alphaproteobacteria; order Rhodospirillales; family UBA2165; genus JABMOP01. Next base: position 20,894 of record JABMOP010000608.1, read on the forward strand.
CGCCGTTGACCGGAATATGCGAAGCGGCCCAGAGCGCAAA
>JABMOP010000609.1 GCA_013204125.1 Rhodospirillales bacterium
ACGATATTGTCATCAATGAGCTTGGCTCCATCCCTGATATTCTGGAGTTCACTAAACCCAAAACCTTCATCGCGACCAGCCCGGCCGGGGCGCTCGGCTTTGGCCTCGGCGGGGCGTTGGGCGCCAAGCTGGCGACGCCGGATCGCAATGTGTTTTTGACCGTCGGCGATGGCTCTTACATGTTCGGCAACCCGGTCCCGGCGCATTTCGTCGCGGCAGCGGAAAAATTACCGACCCTGACCATCGTCGCCAACAACCGGCGCTGGAACGCGGTCCACGCATCGACTTTGGGCATGTATCCCGAAGGCCGCGCGTCCAAGGCCAACACAGTGCCCTTGGTGGCGCTGGAGCCAACGCCCCAATACGACAAGGTGATCGAGGCTACAGGCGGCTACGGCCAAAAAGTAAACGCACCGGACGAGCTTTTGCCGGCGATGGAACGGGCGATGAATAAAATATCGGACGGCGTGCCGGCGTTGATCAACGTCCATTCATCGGCAAACCGTGCGTTTTAATCGGCGGCGGCAGAGGGGACTATAAGCAATGGCGGACGATGGCGTCATCCGCATCGGCGAATCGCCACCCCGCAAAGAAGACGGGCGGCTGATCACCGGCAAAGGCTGTTATTCAGACGACGTTACAATTGCCGGCCAGCTCTACGCCGTGATGGTTCGAAGCCCCTACGCCCATGCTATTTTGAAAAAGGTAGACGCGACCGCCGCAGCCGGCGTAGCGGGTGTTATTGCCGTTCTTACGGATGCCGATTACCAAGAGGACGGTTGTGGCGATTTGCCGAGCCCCGGCTACAATCCCGCCCACACATATGATTATAAGAATACGGCCCTCGCCAACCGCGACGGAACGGAAATTTTTTCGGCGCTCATCCCACCCCTGGTCAGGGATAAGGTGCGCCATATCGGCGAGCCGGTGGCCATGATCGTCGCCGAAACGGAGAACATCGCAAAAGACGCAGCCGAATTGGTTTTCGTGGACTACGAAATATTGCCCGCCGTCACCGATGTCAGCGCCGCGTTGGCCCCAGGGGCGCCCGAAGTCTGGGGCGGCGCGCCCGGCAATGTCGGCGCCGATGGTGAACATGGCGATGAAGAAGCAACCAATGCCGCCTTCGATGCCGCCGATCATGTGGTTACCCGAACCTTCATCACCAACCGGGTGGTCAACGCGCAGATGGAACCCCGGGCGGCAACCGCCGTGTTCGATGGGGATAGCGGCGAATTGACCCTCCACACGGGAAGCCAGGGCGCCTTTATATTCAAGATGATGCTGGCCCAAATTTTGAGCCTTGATCCGGAAAAAATGCGCGTTATCACCCGCGATGTCGGCGGTGGATTTGGACCGAGGGGCTCACTTTACCGCGAATTTATACTGGTTGCCTGGGCCGCAATGCGCCTTCTGAGGCCGGTCAAATGGGTCAGCGACCGAAGCGAAGCTTTCATCAGCGACCATCAATGCCGAGATCTAAAGGCGGAAACCGAACTGGCGCTCGACAAGGACGGACGCTTCCTTGGCATGCGCGTGCACCTGATGACCAATGTCGGCGCCCACGCGGTCAGCTATGTACCGCTTTCCAATGGCCTACGGCTGGTCCCTTCGGTCTATGATATTCCTTCGTTGTATGTCCGCTACAGGGGGATTTTAACGAATACGCTTTCGGTCAGCGTCTACCGTGGCGCCGGGCGGCCGGAAGCGATCTTTCATATGGAGCGATTGGTTGATATGGCGGCGCGCAAATTGGGCATCGACCGGGCCGAAATCAGGCGCCGCAACATCATCTCGCCAGACGCCATGCCCTACACTTCGGCGGCAGGGCTAATCTATGACTGCGGCGAATTCGAAAGCATCATGGATCAGACGCTGGCCCTTGCTGGATGGAAAGATTTGGACGCCCGCAAGATCGAGGCCCGAACGCGCGGCAAACGGCTCGGCTTTGGCTTCGGCAATTACGTCGAAGCGCCGGTCGGCGCCATCCGCGAAAGGGTGGAAGTGAAATTGGGCGGCGACGGCCGCGTAACCATCGTCGCCGGCACCCAATCCACCGGCCAGGGCCACGAGACAACCTATGCTCAGGTGGTGTCAGACCAATTATCGGTGCCCTTCGATGCGATCGATCTCATCACCGGCGATACGGACGTGGTTAAGCTCGGCGGCGGCACCCATTCCAACCGGTCCATGCGTATCGCCGGTACGTTGATCGTTGAATGCGATGAAGAAATTATCGAAACCGGGCGCCAAGCAGCTGCAGTAATTCTAGAAGCCGGGCTTACCGATATCATCTTTGAGAACGGCACCTTCACGGTTACCGGAACCGACCGGTCGGTCGGTATCTTCGAAGCCGCCGCGGCCTTGGAAACGGGTCGGGTAAAGGGGTTTGAAGATCAAAGACTTGCCGCCGATGCCGATTTCGAAGGCCGCATTCCGGCTTTTCCCAACGGCTGCGCCGCCGCCGAAGTGGAAGTCGATATAGATACCGGCGCCGTTATCATCACCCGTTACAGTCAAGTGGATGATGTTGGGCGCGCTATCAACCCGATGATTGTCGATGGGCAAGTCCATGGCGGCATCGTCCAAGGGGTCGGCCAGGCCTTGATGGAAAATTGCGTGTACGAGCCGGGAAGTGGGCAATTGCTTTCCGGCTCGTTCATGGATTACGCGCTGATGCGCGCCGGCGACGTTCCGTCTTTTGCCGTCAAAATGCACGAAGTCCCAAGCCCCGGCAACCCATTAGGCGTCAAAGGCGGCGGCGAAGGCGGCACGACACCGGCCATGGCCACAATCATAAACGCCATCGCCGATGCGCTGGAAGAATTCGGCGTCGATCATTTGGACCTGCCGGCAACCCCGGAAAAAATCTGGCGGGCGATTCACCAATAACAATCAGGAGACGATCATGGGAAAGTTAGAAGGACGCGTAGCCATCATCACCGGTGCGGCGCAAGGCATCGGAGCCGCCTACGCCAAGGCCTTGGCAGGGGAAGGCGCCAATGTCGTTCTTTCTGATATTCAAGATGCCGGCGATGTGGCTAAGGAAATCGAAGATACCTATCAAGGCGCCGAGACGCTGGCCCTTAAAACCGACGTATCCGACGAGGTCCAGGTCAACGACATGGTTGCCCAAACCGTCGCAAAATTCGGCAAACTGGATATTCTTATTTCCAATGCCGCTATGTTCGCATCCATTACCCATAAGCCATTCGAAGAAATTTCGGTCGATGAATGGGACAAGTTGATGGCGGTGAATGTGAAAGGGCTGTGGCTTTGCGCCAAGGCGGCGGCGCCTGAAATGCGCAAAAACGGATACGGCAAGATCGTCAATATTGCGTCCGGCACCTTGTTCAAAGGCAATCCCAACATCCTTCACTATGTCACTTCCAAAGGCGCTGTGTTGGCTATGACCCGCTCGATGTCGCGCGAATTGGGCAACGATAATATCTGCGTAAATACCTTGGCACCCGGCCTAACCATGAGCGAAGGTGTGATGGGCAGCGAAGGATTTATGGAAGGCCGCGATATCAATTTGGCGTCACGCGCCCTCAAACGATATCAGACGCCCGATGATTTAACCGGCGCCATGCTGTTCCTCGTTTCAGCGGATAGCGATTTCATGACCGGCCAGTGCATGGTTGTCGATGGTGGCTCGGTGAATAACTAGCGCTGTATCAGCAAATCAAGTGACGGCGTGGCAACTCCAACGCCGCCATTTCAATTAAATATTGGCGTTCTTCATCACTGAGATCGGGATCGTCCAGCATGCGGCGGGTGATTTGGCTTGGATCGAGCCTTGAACCTTCATCATCGGCGCCGGGCATATCCCATTTCACCCAGCGGCCAATGATAACGGCGGCAACGGCAACGAAGCCGATAAAAATGTAAAATGCGTTAGCTCCCATGATGGCTTTAATTTAGTGCGAGCGGCACGGACACGAAACACCCCAGCCAATCACTTGTGCGTTAGGGCGCAATCATCAGCGGCTCGACTACTTTCCGGATTTCTGCGGGCACCACGGCAGAGCTACGATTTTCCAGATCGAAAAACACTTCAACGGTCTTCTGCGTTGCGCATAATTTATTGCTAACGGCCTCAAACATGCGCAATTCATGGGCAAGGCTTTTGGTCCCGGTACGGCGATGGGCTTTGATATCATCCAGTCGGCCATGAGCTTCCCTCAACACTTATTAAATTCCCCGTGGGGATAACGCCTAGTTGGGTACCGGGGCACGCAACGAAGCCTCCATTGCATGACGATTTGCGTGAAATCGGCGTCCGTAGTAGTATCCGCCCAAGCAATTCAGGGAATGGGGTTTAAAATGACACAGCCTCGCGTATCGTTGAGCCATGCAGGCTTCCATGTTTTCGACATGGATAAAATGATTGATTTCTACGTTCGCGTATTCGGGTTCAAAGTAACCGACCGGGGTGAAGACCACTTGGTTTTCTTGGGCGCCGATCCGAAAGACCATCATCAATTGATCATGATTGGCGGACGTAACACAGAAAAGGGTGCGGTCCATTATGGCCACATGGCGTTCCGCGTCGATAGCTTGGACACCTTGCGCGAAATCTATGCCAACGCAAAAGCCGAAAAGGAATTGACGGATTTGCGCACCATGACCCATGGCAACGCCTGGTCGGTTTATTTCCAAGACCCGGAAGGCAATACGGCCGAAGCCTTCGTCGATACGCCCTGGTACGTGCAGCAACCGTTCTTAGAACCCATCGATCTGGATCAAAGCGACGAAGAAATTTGGAAATATACGGAAGAATTATTGTCTAAGAACGAGACTCTCCGCCCGATCGAAGAATGGCGTAAGGAATTATCGGAAGAGCTTGGCCTTAGTTAAGCCTGCCGGTCCCATCGGGCACCGCGTGTGCCGGGTCCTGTTTCCATATCGGGAGTTCGATCCAGAATACGCTGCCAATCCCTTCTTCGCTTTCAAAGCCGATCTTCCCGCCTAAGGTCTCGACAATTTGTTTCGTGACCGTCAGGCCGATGCCCGTTCCCTTGATTGCCCCAGCTTCCCGCCCCAGCCGGTTGAACGGCTCGAACAAATTTTTTTGTTTTTCCCGCGCAATGCCGGACCCGGTATCGATAACGCTAAAGCGCTGAAAATTATCTTCGCCGGGCGAAGTTGTTATCGTTACCGCGCCGCCGCGGACATTGTATTTCGCGGCATTGGTGAGCAAGTTGAGCATGGCTTGGCGGAATCTTGCCTCATCCGTCATCAGCATCGGCATCGATGCTTCACGGGTCTGATCGGTTACCGTCAACCGGCGTTCGTCGGCATGGCCGCCGATAATGCTGACACATTCGGATATCGCTCCCGCAGGATCAATTTTTTCAATTGATAGATCGAGATCACCACTTTCGATTTTCGACAAATCTAAGATTTGATCGATCAAGGACAGAAGATGCCGCCCACCCTTAATAATTTCGCCCGCATAATTTTGGATATGGTGGTCGCTCAAATCTCGATTGCCGGCACCACCAAGAAGCTGGCCGTACCCTAGAATCGCATTCATCGGTGTTTTCAACTCGTGACTCATCGAAGATAGGAATTCGGACTTCGCCTGGCTTGCGGCTTCGGCCACTTCCTTAGCGCGTTCCAATTCTTCCTCTCGGGTTTTTAAATCCGTTAAATCCGTGCGCACGATAAGGGTTCCACCACTGCTGGTCTGATATTCGTTTATTAAGATCCAACTGCCGTCGCGTTCCGTCCGATATCTGGGTCCCTGAGGATTGACGTGGAACTCCATGGCGCGGCGTACGCCTTCTTCCAAACCCAAGCCATCATGCAGTTCCACTTGATCGTTGGCATAGATGGAACGGACAATATCTTCAAATTTAGTACCGGGTACGAGATATTTAGAAGTATCGGGAAGATGTTTGCGCGTCTGGCTGTTGCACAGCACGAAACGATCATCGGCGTCATACAGCATAATCCCTTCATCGATACTCTCGATGGCGTTATAAAGCATATCCTGGGCGCTCCGAGATTGCTCCTTTGCCCGGTTTTCTTCCGTAATATCCACCATGACGGCGATCGACCGGTAAAAATTTCCGGCGCTGTCCTTTTCGGCTACGGCAGATAGAAGCAGATCGATGATTTCACCATTTTTCTTTTTCATTTGATAGGGCACATCCCGGCAAAATCCATATTTCGCAAATTTCGGCAAATTTACATCAATGGCATATTTCCAGCTGTCCTCGGTCAACACATTCTTTAATGAATTGCCGATTACTTCGGATCGCTCATACCCTAGGGTTTCAATCCAATAATCATTTGCATCAATCAGCGTTCCTTCCAGATCGATTGAATGCATCATCACCGGCGTTTCGTTGTAAAGATGCCTATAACGCCGCTCGCTTTCGGCGATTGCGGCCTCGTCGCGGCGGCGCTCGGTAACATCTTCCGTGTGCGCAATAACCAAATCGGGCGCGGCAAACGCATAGCGGATATCTAGTTGCCGATCACCAATATTTTCAAAAGAGTAGCTGCGCACGCTTTGAAGCCCAACTTGTTCGCTAAAGCACTTATTCACCTCGGCGATGATATCGGGCCTATCGGCGTACATTTCATTAAGGGAAGATCCCATAAATTTATCTACTGCGCCCTGGGTATGTAATTTGGCGGCTTCGTTAAAATCAATAAGCCTGAAATCATCGCCATCCCGTTGCCAAGTATAGGTGGGGATGGGTACGGCCGCATATTGGGTGCGAAGCCGCTCCTCGTTCGCCCGCAAATCGGCTGTGCGCTCTTCGACGGCGCGCTCCAACTGGATGATGGTTTGTTCTTTTTCTATCAGCCGGTCAGCCAAAAGACGCTTATTTTTTAGATGAAAATAAACGACCCCCGCCACGGCAAGGCCGCCCAAAAGAAATGGCGGCAATGGCGTTGTTACCGGAACCTGCTCGGCACCATAAAGAACCAATTGGCGGACATAAGCGAAAACCGAAATCACAAGCCCGCCGGCAAGAAATGATGCGGCAACGATTTTAGTATCGCCAATATTCAATTTGGATATCTTCATTTACCAAATGTCCTGGACGGGTTGCCCGTCAAATCGACACGTTTTAGTGGCAGCACGGCTGGAATAATAATTCAGGCATAATATTCGCTAATACGCTCTTTAATTTGGGCATATCTGAGCCTCCACTCTTACCTGATCTAAACCATGGAGAATACTGTGACATATGCTAGGGATATTTCGGTATTCCCCAACGCCAAAGGGCAGAAAACCGCCACAGCGCGGGCGGGAAACGCTAATTCAAAATCAGTTGGGAGAAATACCCGCAGCACGAGCGGGAATGATCAGAACGCGTTGATGGCCAGAAAAATTAAGCCTGCTATAATGGCCGATGCCGGAACGGTAATAATCCAGGCAGCAATAATCGTCATCATATGGTTGCGGCGAACCAATTTCCGGCGATGCGCCTTGGCCCATTTTTTCTCGGACGGGCCGCCCGCGTTATCGGGTGTCGATTCTGCACCAATGGCGTTCGGCGTCTGAATGTCGACACGGCGATTGGTAATAAATTCACGCAAAAAGCCAACGCCAAAAACTGTGCCAACGGCGATATGCGTGGACGAAACCGGCAGCCCCAGCGTGGACGCAATAATAACTGTGATGGACGCCGATAAAGCAACACAAAACGCCCGGACCCGATCCAGCTTGGTGATTTTTTCGCCAACGATTTCGATAATCTTGGGTCCGAATAACATCAACCCGACCGAAATACCGACGGCCCCGATGGCCAGCACCCAAAGCGGCAGAACGACCTTTGCCGCAACTGTGCCTTGGGTAACCGCGTTGACGATTGCCGCCAGAGGCCCGACCGCGTTGGCGACATCGTTGGATCCATGCGCGAACGATAAAAGCGCTGCGGCGCAAATCAAAGGGATCGTGAATAAATTACTGACTGATTTCCGCTTATTGGGAAGATCGGCGGCGGCACGCGCCACGAAGGATTTAACCGTTAAATAAAACACGACAAATGCAGCAACACCGATGGCGGCAATGACCGATACATCGGGTTTCCATATCCGCTTAAAGCCCTTCATAACCAAATATACGGAAAATGCCGCTGCCATGATCGCGACCAGAACCGGCACCCACCGCTTGGCGGCGTCAATTTTATCATCCTTATAAAGAACGGCTAATTTGATAAACGCCAAGAAGCCGGCGGCAATAAGCCCGCCCAAAACAGGCGATATAACCCAACTGGCGGCGATTTTCGCCATGACTGCCCAATTGACCGCCGATACACCAGCCGCAGCGATGCCGCCGCCAAGCACGCCGCCGACGATGGAATGGGTGGTGGACACCGGCGCGCCGAACACAGTCGCCAAGTTGATCCAAATAGCCGCCGATAACAGCGCCGCCATCATCGCCCAGATAAAAATCGTCTTATCGGCAAAGGTATCGGGACTAACGATGCTTTTGGAAATGGTCGTAACCACGTCGCCGCCGGCAATGATCGCGCCGGACGCTTCAAATATTGCGGCTATGATGAGGGCGCCAAACATCGTCAACGCCTTAGAGCCGACCGCCGGGCCAACATTATTGGCGACGTCGTTGGCGCCAATATTCATGGCCATATAGCCGCCGATAATGGCGGCAATCGTTAAGATCGTGTAGCCGTCTTCGCCGCCGACCTTAAAAAAAGTGAAAAGCCAGACGCCGAGGAGAAAAAGGAGTCCAAATCCTAAATTTAAATTTCGTTGGCTCGTCCGCGCGGCCGCTTTTTCTAACTGAACAAACCGCTTGAGATCCTTATCTACGGTCGTGCGTTTCGTTGAGACCGCAGAATCGCCCGAAGGGCGTGAGAAAGAAGGGCGTGAGAAAAATGCCATGAATTTCCGACTTAAATTGAAGGTAAATTTCTATCCATCATCATACGAGGGCCATTTAGGACCAAACAACTTTTCGGTCAACAGCTATATTCAAATCACCAAAAATTCCTGTAAAAGCCCGGAGAGTTAGCGTTTTGGGCCACCTGATCATAGAGGTGAGACCTAACAGGGTGCGCCGCGATGTTCTAGAAACCTCCGATGACGCGAATCGATTGGCGATCAAACACAGGGCCCTTGACGCGGAGCCCCTAAACCAAATATCTGAAGGTAATGACTGCTTTCAAAATCGTTCCACAATCGGCAGTAATACCCTATCGCTACGAGGGCGGGGAATTGCGCATATTGCTCATCACATCCCTGGGGACAAAGCGCTGGGTACTTCCAAAAGGGCATATTGAACGTGGCCTGACCCCCCGAGAATCAGCCGAGTTTGAAGCCTTCGAAGAAGCCGGTCTCAGCGGCGATGTGGAGGAGCTGAGCATCGGCGCTTACACCTATATGAAAAATAAGAAAAAGGGCGGGCGCCAATGCCGGGTTGAAGTCTTCCCAATGAACTTCAAACATATGGTCGACGATTATCCAGAAGCAGGGCTTCGAAAGCGCAAATGGATGAA